>JBDUAX010000565.1:0-2880 GCA_040004455.1 Gemmatimonadaceae bacterium | reverse complement strand
ATGCGCGCTCCGTGCTGCCGCCAACCGTTTCGCGTACGACGTTGATTGATCAACTCGCGAGTGTTGGTGCACTAATAACGGGACTCACGACGGGCGACTTGGAGTTGGTTGGTCGCGCACTGGTGGATCATTATGCCGAACCAGCTCGAGCACCATTGGTACCAGGATTCTACGAAGCAAGGAATGCCGCCATCGACGCCGGCGCGCTCGGCGGAAGTTTTTCTGGAAGCGGACCATCAACATTCATGGTTTGCGCAACCGAGGCGATCGCGTTGGCCGCAGCAGAAGCAATGCGATGGTCATTCGAAGTCTCGGGCGTTTCATGCAGCGCCCGTGTTGCAACTATCGACTTTGAGGGAGCACGATGGCATCGAGTGTGAAAGGCGCCTTGTTCGGCCCAATTGGTGGGCAACCGGTGCAAGTTTGCGCAAATTGCGGCGCCGAGTGGGATCAACTTGACGCGTCGGCGGTGTGCAGAAACTGCAATGGCCTGCTCGAAATTCGGCAACCTGCTCCGACAGACGACGCAGGAAACGCGCTCACCGGTGCAGCGCTCGCGGCATCATTCACGAATGACTTGACAGCGCGCGCCCCCAACAGCGCGTCGGGCGTTTGGCGATTTGAAAGGATCGTGATGCCTGGTGCCGGCAGTGCAATCACCAGCCATCCCGAAGGCAATACGCCACTGCTTACTCGAAACGCCTTGAACGTCTACACCGGTTGTGATGGCTTGATGATCAAGCACGAAGGGCACAATCCAACTGGTTCCTTCAAAGATCGCGGTATGACTGCCGGTGTTACGCAAGCAGTGCGCATCCGTGCGAGTGCGGTCGCCTGTGCTTCAACCGGCAACACTTCGGCGTCACTCGCGGCCTACGCTGCGCAAGCTGGAATTCCGGCACTCGTGTTCGTTCCGTCAGGCCAGGTCGCGCTCGGAAAGATGATGCAGACATTGTCGTACGGCGCGCGCACTCTGATTGTGCGCGGCGACTTCGACGACTGTTTGCGCCTTGTTCAGGATTCCGCAAAACAACTCGGCGTGTATCTGCTCAATTCAATCAATCCGTATCGATTGGAAGGGCAGAAAACCATAGTGTTGGAGCTACTGCAGCAACTCGCATGGAATCCACCCGATTTTCTCGTGCTTCCTGCCGGCAATCTTGGCAACACATCGGCGTTTGGAAAAGCGTTGCGCGAAGCACACGCACTTGGGCTCATCAGTAAACTGCCGCGATTGATTGCCGTGCAGGCCGCTGGCGCTGCGCCATTCGCCAAAAGCTATCGTGAGAATTTCGCCGAACGCTACAAAGTGAAGGCGGACACCATTGCCACCGCCATCAAAATTGGCGATCCGGCCTCGCATGATCGCGCCGTGATTGCCATTCGCGAAAATAACGGCATGGTGCTTTCGGCCACCGACGACGAAATTCTCGCAGCGAAAATTGCAATCGACGCCACGGGCGTGGGTTGTGAGCCCGCAAGTGCTGCCAGCGTCGCCGGAGTACGCCAGCTTGTGCAACAAGGCGTTATCAACAAGAATCATCGAGTGGTCGCAGTTCTTACTGGTCACGTTTTGAAAGATCCCGGCGTGCTCGCGCGAATTCATCAGGAAATGGATCCGCCTCCCTTTGGTGCGAATCGGCCCGTTGAAATCGACGCCGATGTTCGCGCTGTCGAACGCGTTATCAAGAATTCCTAACTAATAAACAGATGCTGCAACGAACAACGCTTGTCACCGGCGCATCGCGACCACTTGGCGTGGAGCTTGTTCGGCAATGTCTCGAGCGCGGTGATCAAGTCATTGCCGCGTCGCGCAGCCCGGCACGCGTTCCGATTCTCGCCGATCTCCGCGCGAAATACGGTGCACTCGAACTGCTCGCGCTCGATCCCGCCGACGCAGCGTCAGTGGCCGAAGCAATTCCGGTACTCGAACAAATCACCCGCACAATCGACCTGCTGGTCGTGGCGCCTGCAGAAGCGGGCCCGCACGAAAAAATCAGCGATACGGAACGCGACGCGCATCTGGAAACGCTCTCCGCAACCTCATTGGTCGAACACTACCGTCGTTACGCAGTTGCACCCGTGCTCCTGGCACGCACGTTGCTACCGTGGCTAACCGCCGTCGAAAGTGCGCGCATTCTATTTGTGAGCACATGGCTTGGCTCGCTGAGCGGAAAAACGCAGGGTGGCGATTATGCGGTTTGCGCGAGCGCTGCTGGTTTTCACATGCTAGCTCGGACTCTCGCGCACGACCTTTCCGTACAGGGTATGACAGTGTGTATTGGCAATCCCGGCAAGTACGCGGTTTCGCCGTATCCAATTCCAATGACCATTCCAATCGACGAATCCACTGCCGGTTTACTTGCCGCCGTCGATCAACTAACGGTAGAAAAAAGCGGCGCGTTCGTAGACTGGACCGGTTCCGAACGCGCCTGGTAAGCGCTGTAGTTCGCTATGCGCCAGGTGGCGGTGGCGGAACGATTGTTCTTGGCAGGTCGCGCTTCCAGATTGCTTCGAGCGAATCGACCAGATGTTTTTGTTTCGCGTCGAGCAATTCACGCGCGCGGTCGCGATAGGCGCCCTGAATGTCCTTCACGCGCACGTCGGCGTCTTTCGTCAGCGACATGATGACGATGTTGTTCGGCGGTTGTCCCTGCTGATCTTTCTTGATCGCCGCTGCATCGAGATCCTTGAACACGACGTCCTGCATGTGCCGCATTTCTTTTTTGTAGTACTTGATGGTGTCTTCAAGGCTCTTTGACAAGCCCAGGGTCTTTTTCTTGTCGAGCAGGAAATCGAGCGGGTCGTTGCGTTCTGCGGTGCGTTTGATCATTTGTGAGGCCGCAGGCGCCACAGTGGAAGCAGGGTTTCCGCTTCCGC
>JBDUAX010000564.1:0-2881 GCA_040004455.1 Gemmatimonadaceae bacterium | reverse complement strand
GACAAGGAATACGACGAGCGTACCGGTAATTTGTACTTTCGTAACACGCACTTCCAGGAAATGTTACAGCGGGGCCGTTGCGGTCTCGACGTCAACGTCGAAGTGCTCATGATGGTTGACAGCCTCGACATGACGGCCGAGCAGCGTGATCAGATCGCCCGGGCGTGTGCGAGTTGCAGCGAGAGCCAGGTCATTGTCACGCACGGCACCGACACTATGGTGGAAACCGCGTGCGTTCTCGCGGCAAGCATCACCAGCAAGACAATCGTGCTCACGGGTGCGATGGTGCCCTACGCATTTGGCAGCTCCGACGGACTCTTCAACCTTGGCAGCGCCCTCTCGTTTGTTCAGGCACTGTCCCCCGGCATTTACATCGCCATGAACGGCAGCTGCTTTCCCTGGGATAATGTGCGCAAGAATCGCGAAGCTGGTGTATTTGAACGCGTTGTTTGAGACGGTTCGCAACTCTGTTCCAGCGCCAATCGACGACGTCGTCTACCATTCAATTATGAAACAGAAACAGGCAATGAAGTTGCGCGAAACCTGGGGAGATGCGCCGTGTGATCATCCGGCCCTCGCTCGGGAATATGACGCGGACGGTGCTCGCACCAGCGGCTACATCTGCACGCAATGTGGCCGCATGCTCACGTTTCAACAGCGTGCCGAGTTGATGCAGTCCCGCGGTGAAAAACTGTAAATCATGCTCAAACAACTGCTTCCGGAGCGTCAGAATTTTGACGGCAGCGACATCATTTTCACACTCAATACCGCCGCACAAAAACGTGCTGCGACGGGTGAGTCGGTTATCAACGCAACGGTTGGCGCGCTGCTCGATGACAATGGCAAGTTGATCGTATTGAACACGGTGATGGAGTTGTACGCACAACTCACACCGCTGGAAATCGCACCGTATGCGCCCATTGCTGGTGACTCTGCGTACCTGCTTGCTCTTACGAAACGCCACTGGCCCGAGCTGGAATCGTACGGTGTTGGAGTAGCCACGCCGGGTGGCAGCGGTGCACTGGCGCTCAGCATTCGCAACTTGCTCGAACACGGCAACACGCTCTTGACTGCTGCACCGTTCTGGGGTCCGTACGCGACGCTCTCCGTTGAAAATGAAGTGCGATTGGAAACGGTTCCGTATCCGGCAGTGAATGCACCAATCGACATCGCAGCCTGGCGCGCGAAGTTCGAAGCAGTGTTGCAGAAACAGGGTCGGTTGTTGTTTTGGCTAAATGATCCCTGTCACAATCCGACGGGGCGCAGTCTCAGCGCGAACGATCGCCGGGCGGTGTTGCAATTGTTTCGCGACGTGTCTTCACTGGGCGCAGTCACATTGCTGCTCGATCTTGCGTATCTCGACTACACGCGCGAGCCACACGCCGTCCAGGAAGCGCTCGACGACTACGCAGAGTTCGCACAGGAGGGCAGTGTGCTCGTTTGTGCGTCGCTCAGCCTGAGCAAGGCATTCACGGTGTATGGTGCGCGCGCTGGCGCATTGGTTTTTCCGTGGGTGAGCGATTCGCATTTGCAGAACGCGCTCAACACCAGTTGTCGTGGCACATTTTCAAATTGCGCGCGTGCCCCAATGAGTGTGCTCGTGCGCATGTCGCGCGACAGCGCTGCGCAACAACGTTTGGCGGCAGAGCATGCGCATTGGAACGGTGTGTTGCAGGAACGCGCTACTGCCGTCGATGAAGCCCTTCGCGCCGAAGGACTGGCCGGTGCGCCGTGGCAGGGAGGATTCTTCATCACCATCGAATGCAAGAACCCGTACGACGTTTGCGATCGCCTGCAAGCACTCGGCGTTTTTGTTGTGCCGATGCCCGAAGGGCTGCGCGTCGGAATTTGCGGCTTGAAAAAGCAAGACGCACCGCGCTTTGCAACCGCGGTGCGTCAGTGCATCTGATTCAGTTGTAAAAATCGAAGCAGTGGTGATACGGTAACAACGCTCGCGCGCAGTCACCGCATCAAAAACTGATTACATCTTGTGCTTCAAATCGCCGCAGGCAACCGAATGGCCCATGTTTTCCTTCGATTCATGGACGTTGATGTAGTACATGCCGGTGTCGGGTACAACCATGGAAAGCGTCGCTTTGCCTTCGCCATTGCCCTTGGCATCGACCGTAATTGCCGGGTAGTTGCCGCCGCCGCCAACAACGCCACCGGTCTTGGCGCAGGAGCCCGAATGTATATGCCACGGACGGACCGAACCGGCAACGTCGTTCTCAATCTTGAAATCTACCATGGTCTGCTTGTCGTCGGCGGTCGCCTTGACGGTAGCCGATCCGTGCAACTTCATGCCATCTGTTCCCTTGACGGCTGCCGCCCAAGTTCCGTGACGGAGCACCAGGCCAAACGCGACCGACGACGAAACCAGGAGCAGAGCGGCGGCGGCGGCGAGTGAAATGCGTTTCATTCAAATACTCCGAAAAAGAGGTTGAGGCAACAAGGTTGTCTGCACAGGGCCGGGACGCAATCACTGTTGTGGATCTTGTCCTGCTTCCGTGCAAATAAATGTGTGACGATTGAGCTTAACAGCGAATGAACGTGCTGGAGTTAGTTCTTCGTCATCGTGAGGCCCGTCACCGTCGCTTCTGTGTTATGCGCGAAGCGAATGCCGTAAACGCCGTCTGTCGTCTTGAGTTTGCCATCGGTGACAATCGATGCGCGCGGATAGGTGCCGACCACCTTTCCATTGATCATGCAATCAACGGCGTCAGCCTTTACCTGAATTGCGATTTCCTGCGACACCGGTTGGCCAATGCCTGCGGCCTTGTGCACGGCTTCATTCGGCTCGCCACCGCCGTTCATCTTGAAAGCCGCTGGGCCGAATCCGCGAACGATAAATTTTCCGTCGCCATAGGCAGCGCAATAAAGA
>JBDUAX010000141.1:0-9669 GCA_040004455.1 Gemmatimonadaceae bacterium | reverse complement strand
AAGGGAGCAACGTGGAAATCGTTCAGGAAATGGTGGAGATGATTGCCGCCATGCGCGCGTACGAAATCAATTCGAAGGCCATCAAGCAAGCCGACGAAATGGGTCAGATCGCCAACAACATGACGCGTTAGTCATGAACACGCGACGCTTGATTTCTCGATTGATGCTGTTCGTCATGGCGGCGTTGCTGGAAGCAGCAATCACCCCGGTGATGAATCAGTCGTTGTTGTTAGCGCAACCGTCGGCGAGCGCCGATACAACTGTTGTACCGCGCGGAATGGTGCGCGTTACCTGGGCACGCGCGTTGCGAGCACTGCGTCGCGGCGACACGCTGCGCACCGAAGATTTTTCACTTGCCGACACAGTTATTGTGTGGCCGTGGAATACCACTCCCGAGACCGCAGCACAGCCCGGATGGTTGGTAAAGCGTGCCCTTGCAGCTGGTGAATTCATGCGCACGCCGTCGGTTGCGCCGTTATCCGTCATTACCACCGGCAGCACGGTGAAAATTTTGTGGCAGGAAGGTGGAGTGCGACTCACGCTTTCGGGAGTTGCAACCAACAACGCAGCATTGGGCGCACCGGTTGGCGTGCGCATTGACCGGAATCGCCGGCTCGACGGAATTGCCGTTGGGCCAAACTCAGTTCGTCTCCGTTAAAGCTGGACGTCCTCATGATTTTCTCAGCACTTCGCGCCCGTATGCATTCGCGCATGCGTGCCCCGTCGAATTCCATTGCATCGAACGCAATCGCGACGATCGCCTTGGTTGCATCGGTTGTTGCGACGCCACTCCTGGCGCAAACGCCGCCAACGACTGCGCCAGTGCGCGGTGCAGCAACACCGGCATCGAATGCCGGCGCTCAGGCCGGCGGTTCTCCGACAGCCTCTGGTGCGGGAGTGGTCGCAACACCAGTTGTTCATGAGCGTGAATCGTGGACATCGGACAAACGTCGCTACGCAGTCGGTGACATTATCACCGTGCTTATCGACGACTACACGATTACAACAGCGGTTAAGGAAAACGTCGCAAGTGATACGCGGAGCCGCGGACTTGGATTGACGGCGCGCTTGCCATCGGGTTCGTCAAAGAGTGGTGGACTCGACACGAAAAACGATGCGTCGCAGAACGAAAAAGGATCGGCGAAACGCGAGAATCGTTTTCAGAACGAAATGAGCGTTCGCGTTGTCGCGACGAGTCCGACCGGCATGTTGCAGGTGAAAGGCACAAAGAAAATCAACGTCGACAAGCAGATGCAGGACATTGAACTCTCCGGTTGGATGCGCCCGCAGGATGTCTCCACGCAAAACACGATTGAATCAGCGCGCATTGCTGACGCGACAATCGGTTACGCATCCCCTGGCAATTTGACGAAACCGAAACAGGGTTTCATCACGAAGATTCTGGGAGCGTTGTGGCCGTGATTACCACTTCGCACATGGCAACTTCTCGCAAGTTGTTACTGACGGCGCTGGCTCTGTTGCTCCCCGCGATTGTCCATGCGCAAGGTGACACAAAGATTCGCGACCTGACCACACAGGAAGGCGCCCTGCCCGTTCGTTTGATTGGCTATGGATTGGTTACGGGCCTTGATGGTACTGGCGATCGCGCAATTGGCGGACAGAGCGCAGGACAAACCGTACAGAGCGTTGTGAATTTGCTCCGTCGCTTTGAACTCGAAGTGACGCCAGAAATGATTCGCATGCGAAACGTCGCCGCAGTGCTGGTTACGGCCGAGGTGTCGCCGTATTTGCGTGCAGGCGGCCGGTTTGAAATTCAAGTTTCATCGATGGGTGACGCACGTTCACTGCGCGGCGGCCAGTTGTTGATGACAAATCTTGTTTCAGATGTCGGCGGCAAGAGCGTCGCAATCGGACAAGGTTCATTGCTCATCAGCGAAGGCGGGGCCACCACGCGTTATGCAGCAACGCACGAAACCAGTGCGCGCATTCCGACTGGTGGCGTTATCGAAACAGATCTTCCGCGCCCGGCGTTAGTCGCGTCGTCGCGCTTGATGCTGCGCGATCCGGAACTCGGCACAGCGACTCGCATTGCTTTGGCTATCAACACCGCGTTTGGACCGAAAACTGCGGCCGTCGAAGACGAAGGGAGCGTGCTGGTCACCCTTCCAGACAGCGCTGTGAAAGCCACCGCGCTTGCCAGGATTCGCGACCTGCCGGTGCGTGCCGAGCGTGTTCCGCGCGTGATAATTGATGCCAAGGACGGAACGGTGGTTGCCGGCGGCGACATGATTGTCGGCCCCGTTTCAATAAGTCATGGCGTCGTGACTCTCGTTATTACTGACGACAAAGCATTAACTGCCGACAGCATCACCGCCGGAAACGTGCGCTTGCCAGTTGGCACGACCATTCAACGAATCGCGTCGGCCCTCCACGCTGTCCAAACTCCGCCCAGTGAAATTGCGGCAATTTTTGCTGCGCTTCGCGAATCGGGCGCCCTGGTCGCGGAAATTGTCGTTCGATGAACATCGATCCGGTCCGTGGCGATAAAAGCATCATCGGGACATCCATTGCACCCGCGAACCAAACGCAAAGTACTGCGCCAACTGTCACTCCCGAGGAGAAGAAGCTTCGGAAAGCGGCGGGCGAGCTTCAGGGACTCTTTGTCGCCCAGCTGTTTAAAGCCATGCGCGACACTGTTCCAACAGACGACGCAATGGTTTCAGGGGGAAGCGGCGAAGAAATCTTCACTGGGCTCATGGATGAACATCTCGCAGCCGACACTCCAAAGCATTGGAGCGGTGGAATTTCGGAGGCGTTGTACCGCCAGTTGCGCCACGGGTTAGGTGGTGCGGCCAGCGGCAGCACAACGGCTCCGTCAACCACTGTACAGGCCGTGCAATCCTCCGACCCGCTCGCCCGCTGATGTCTATCTCGCTGCTGAATACCACGGAGCCCGTACCAGTTCATAACGCCATTGCACCGGCGTTGTTAGACGCGTTGTACGATGCGCTCGTGAGTGAACGCAAACTGCTTGACGATTTGATTGCGCAAATGCGTCGTCAGCGATCGGCAGTTGGTGCAGACGACATTGATGGTGTTGACGACAGCACGTTCGCTACGCATCGCATTCTGGCGACGCTTGGTCAGGCACGTCAACGTCGTCGTCAATTGAATGTTTTACTTTCGGGCAACGAAGATACCACGCTCCGCCAGGTGGAAGAGCTCCTCGGCGCACGCATGGATGGGCGTCTCAAGGATGCGCGGAATCGCCTCACGCATTCTGCGGACATGCTTGCGCGCGAAGTTGGCATGAATCGCAAGCTGCTGCGCGAAGCCATCACGTCGAATGATCAGCATGTGCGCACCCTGAGCGGCGCACCAGCGAACGGAACGACATACGTGAATGATGCCGGAGCGCGTCTGGCGCCAACTCCTGCACGCGGTATTCTCGTAAACCGGACGGCCTGAGATGAGTACGGCACTCCTGAGCATTGCGCGTACGGCATTGATTGCGCAGCAGCGTGTGCTCGACACCGTTGCGCAGAACATTGCGAATGCGGAAACGCCGGGCTATTCCCGTCAGGAAGACATCGTGACGGCAGCGACGCCTTCGCGAATGTCGTGGGGTATGGTCGGAACTGGTGTGACTGCGGTCTCGATCGTGCGCAAACGCGACATACTTTTGGATGACCAGTATCGCAATTCCAGCGGCAACGCTGGGAAATTGGATGTTCGTCGCGATTCGTTGAACAGCGTCCAGAACATCTTCGGCGAGCCGAGTGATGCCGGCATGTCGAATGCGCTGGATGAGTTCTGGAATTCGTGGAGTGATTTGGCGTCAGCGCCTGGTGGCACAGCTGAGCGCGTAATTGTGCAACAGCGCGGCAATCAGGTTGCGCATTTGTTTAACGATTTCGATTCCGGCTTATCGTCACAGCGTGAGGCCAGTCTCAACCAGCTGTCCGTGAGCGTTGAAGAAATCAACGGTCTCGCGAGCCGCGTGGCGGAGCTCAACGGACAGATCAAGTCGAGTGAGAATTCAGGAAGTCAGGCGGCCGATTTGCGCGACCAGCGCGACATTGCCGTCGATCAATTGGCAACCAAGGCCGGAGCACGCGTCATTCCACAGGAAGACGGCATGCTCATGATTGTTGTCGGCAATTCATCGTTGGTGGATGGCGTGACCGCGCGTCCTCTCAAGCTGTCGCTGATTCCAATTGTGCCGACACCAACGGCGCCAAATCCGGATGTACCGGTGCGCATCAGTCTTGGTGACAGCCCTGATCCGGTCAAACCGCTGGGTGGCCAACTGAGTGCGATGGTGCAGGTCGTCAACGACGACATTCCGCGGTTGCGTTAGCGTCTCGACGCGATGGCCTCACAGTTTGTGTCGACGGTGAACGCCGCGCACACGCAGGGGTTTGTTTTTACCAACAACGCCATTCCAGGTGCAGCAGCGGGCAATTTCTTCGATCCTGGTGCCGTGAGCACGCCGGTCACTGCGGCGTCAATCAGGCTGGATAGCACCGTCGCGAATGACATCAGCAAGATTGCCGCAAGCAAGGATGCGAATGCGCCGCTCGACAATCAGTTGGCGACGCAATTGGCTACGTTGCGCTCGAACACCACGACGGTTTCTTACACATCAAGCACCGGCGTCGAAACCGGAAGTTTTCTGGGATTCTTTCGCTCGACGGTGACGCGGCTTGGTCTTGATGTCAGCAATGCAACAGATGACGCAACCGTCGCCGATACGTTGACGAATCAGGCCGATTCGCGTCGTTTGTCAGTGAGTGGCGTGAATACGGACGAAGAACTCATCAAGATGGTGAAGATTCAACAGGCGTATATTGCTGCTACCAAACTCGTAAAGGCCGCCGACGAGATGATGCAGACTATTCTCGCGATGGTGTAGGAATAACGATTCATGTTGATACTGGGACGACGAGCTGGCGATTCGATACTGATTGAGGGCGGCATTCGTATCGTGGTCGTTTCGTGCGACCGCGGCGGAGTGCGTCTTGGCATCGAAGCACCATCTGATACCAAGATTCTTCGCGGCGAAATTGCGCAGCAAGTCGCGCACGAGAACAAGCGTGCAACGGCTGGTGCCGAAGCAACTGCATGGCTCGCGGGACTTGATTCGCGCGTTGCACACGAGAAGACATCATGAGAAGCATCAACCGTCGATGCTCGGCCACGTTGTCGTATTTCCTACAGCCCTTTCTGGGCGCGTCGCGCGGCCAGCAGCGTGGGAACTTCGATTTCGCAGCCGTTGTCGAGGCCGCGTGCGCTACCACCGTGACGTTTGAGCAACCACGTCGCAGCGGCGGCATCAACATCAATGAGTTCGTCGCGCGTGTCCGGCGCTGGAATCGACTCGGCGCGAAAATTCACAACACGAACGTCGCCGGAAACTTTGAGCGACACGCGACTTCCGTTGACTGCGTTGCGCTTGGCTGCGTTAATAGCCATGACCAAGGCGTGACTAAAACTCACGGGTTCGGCCCAAATCGGATAGACGTCAGCGTCGACGGAAACATCGCATGGGTAATCACCGAGTTCGGAATGATACGAGTGCAGTTGGACGGCACCGGCGCACGCGTCGTTGGCCGTCAACGGTTCGGCTTCGGCCATTGGACGTTCGGGAAGCAGTCGCAATTGCTGCAACAATTTTTCCATGCGTTCCGATTCAACGCGAAGCGTTTCGGTAATGTGATCAATTTGAACGTCGCCGTTTTGAAACATGTAGTTCGACGCGCTGATAGTGGCGATGCGATTGCTGAGCGCGTGTGTTATGCCGCGTAACAGTTCGTCGTGTACGACTAACCAGCGCGCCGGTGCTTCGCCGGCATTGTTCATGAACAATTTTTCCACTCAGATTCCAGGAACGTTTGCGTGTTTGTGATCATCGGTCTCGTAATGGTGCTGGGTTCAGTTATCGGCGGGTACCTGATGCACCACGGTCAGTTAGGCGTGCTGTGGCAACCCAACGAATTTATTATCCTGGGCGGTGCTGGGTTGGGTTCCATGATCATGGCCAATTCTCCAGCGGTGCTGAAGGGTGCCATGACGCAAATGATAGGACTGCTCAAGCCTAATCCGTACGGCGGTAAAGCGTATGGTGAGTTGCTGCAAATACTTTACGAGATTTTCCAGAAGGCGCGTAAAGATGGGCTGGTTGGGCTCGAAGTGCACATCGAAGATCCGGAAAAGAGCGACATTTTCAACAAGTATCCATCGTTTGCGCACAACCATCACGCCGTGTCGCTCCTTTGCGATACGCTCAAGGTTTTGTTGACGGGAACTGTCGAAGACCACAATCTGGCGGAAATTCTCGATATTGATCTCGAGAAACACCACAGCGCACAAATGCACATACCGCACGCGGTTTCAGCCGTGAGCGACGCCATGCCAGGGTTCGGAATCGTTGCAGCCGTACTCGGCGTTATCATCACGATGGGTCACATTGGTGGTGAGGCATCGGAAATTGGCAAGAGCGTTGCCGCGGCACTTGTCGGAACGTTCCTTGGAATCTTGTTGGCGTACGGTGTGCTTGGCCCAATTGCGAAATCCATGGAAAATCGCATTCTTGCTGAAAACGATTATATGCTTTGCGTGCGTACAGCGCTGTTGGCATTTGCGCGTGGAGATGCGCCAATGACCGCCGTTGAATTTGCACGCCGCAATGTTGATCCGCACGAGCGGCCGAGCTTCTCTGAGCTGGAAACGCTCACACGCGGTAAGGCCGCTTAACCATGGCCCCACCAAAGGGCGGCCGAAAAATCATCATCGTCAAGAAGAAAATTTCTGGCGGTGGCGGGCACCACGGCGGGTCGTGGAAAGTTGCATATGCCGACTTCGTGACGGCCATGATGGCGTTCTTTATGGTGATGTGGATTCTTGGTATGGACGACAAAACCAGGAAGGCCGTCGAAGGGTATTTCTCGAATCCTGTTGGTATCAAGAAAGGTTTTGGGTCGGGCTCGAGCGCGTTATTTGTTGGTTCTTCACCAACAACAATTCAGCGTCCGTCGCTCAAAACAGTAATGCACTCGGCCGAAAAGCGTACGTATGAGCAGTTGCGTGAGCGAATCCTGCAAAAGCTGGCCGCGAGCGATTCTCTGAAGGGATTGAAAGGAATCGTTGATATTCAGGTAACGAACGAAGGATTGCGCATTGAGCTCGTCGAGGCTGGCAAGGGGGATCAGTATTTTGCGTTGGGATCCGCGCAGATGAAACCCGCCACCGCCCTGGTGCTGCGAGTTGTCGGCTCGGAGCTCGCTACGTTATCGCAAAAAGTCATTCTTGAAGGTCACACCGATGCCGCGAAATTTGGTGGCGTTGCATACTCGAACTGGGAGCTTTCAACGGAACGCGCGTTGGCTGCTCGCAGAATTCTGTCTGAGGTTGGTGTGGGTGACGGGCGCATTACGGAAATTCGCGGATTGGCAGACACGCATTTGCGTGTTCCCACCGATCCGACCGCCGCGGCCAATCGTCGCATTTCCATTCTGCTGCCGTTCACTACGGACAAGCTGCTCGACGCTGCCGCTGCGGCCGATAGCGCGATGCGCGATTCAATTGAAGTGGGTGCATCGGGGCGGAAGTCAGGAGCTGCGCCGGCCAAGCCCTAGCGATCGATTCCCGGAAACAGGATGGTATCGTTGAATATGGTTTCGAAAGAAAACTGACCTTCGTGAGGTCAGTTTTTTTTGTTGACGGCGCTCAGGCGCTCATGCGCCCACGAAATTGATTCGGCGTAGGCCTGCGTTAGCACGCGCAGCCGGCCGGCGAAGTGTTCTGATTGATTGCTTACGCTATCCCAATTCGCACTCTCGTACGCAATCGCAATGTTGAGCGCACGCGCATGACTACCTGTGCCCTCAAGTAGTGCCTTCTGCACTTCCGGCAATACGGGCAAACGCTCCAGCACCTGCTTGAGCGGAATGCCCAGCAGTACATCGAGGCGTGAAATCAATCCCACCATAAATCGCGCAGATGGATCGCCGTTACCAGTCGCCAATGTCATCAATTCGCAAAAACGTGCGCGGACGAGCGCCTGCTCAACGGCTTCGTGCGCAATTGGACTGCGCGACGCGACGGTTGCGACAAGCATGAGGTGCAACCAGCGCGACATTGCCCCACGACCGATGATGCGCATTGCGTGGGGAATTGACGCGACTTCACGAAAACCAATGGCCGCCGAATTCACAATGCGAAGCAGCGCGTACGAGAGGGTCGGATGCGACTGAAATGCTTCCTCCAATTTCGCTTCCGACACGTGTTCGTTGTTGAGCAGGCCAAGAATTTTGAGAATGGTAATTTGCTCGACCGACATGGCGCGACCAGCCAGTGTTTCGGGGCGGCTAAACACATAGCCCTGAAACAGCGTGAAACCGATTCTTGCGCACATCACGTACTGCTCGGTTGTTTCCACGCATTCGGCGAGCACAACCAACTCTTTCGCTTTCAACGCGTGCACAACTGGTTTCAGATCGCGTTCGTTGGAATGCATCACCCGAATCTTTACGATTTGCACAATGTTGAGCAGCGCGTCGAGCTCCGGGCGACCGTCGTAGTCGTCGAGAGCCAGCACGTAACCGTCTTTGCGCGCGTCGGCGCAGGCCGCCAGCACTTCGGCATCGGCGCTGATTGATTCAAGCAACTCGAGTACAATGTCTTTCGGATCAAATAAACGATGCAGCCCTGCCAGCAAGTGCTCACGCGTGATGTTGATCCACGCGGGCGCGCCCCCGGTGAGCCGATCGAGCCCAATCGTCAGCAGCGCGTGCAACGTCATCTCCGTGCACATAACATCGGCCGGTTGAATTCCGGCTTGCGTCGCGAGCGGTCCATCCCGATACAACAGTTCATACGCAATACGCCGATTCCCCACGTCAAAAATGGGTTGTCTGGCTACATAGACGTCGAGTGCTGTTGGTGGAACCGTTGTCGACGGAACCGCTGTTGCCATAGGCCAACTCACCAAAGGTGGGAAGCGAGTCGTTTCACTCTCTGGTGTGAGCGAACTCGAAGGCCGGACGCAGCTCCGCTGCGCGCAGTACCTCGCTAATGAGTATCGGTCGCTCGAATCATTCTCGCGTAATAGACTCACATTTGATTTTGGAAGGCGCGTCTGACAGGGCGGCCGACGCCCCCATCACCTCAGGGTCCGACTGAACACCGAAAATCACCAGGTGTTCGCGTTTCCGGTGTCGCGCGTTCAATTTGCGGGAGAAGGCCGTCAGGCGAGGGAGGGGATTTCGACTTTTCACATGGTTCAGGCAGGCAATATTCCGTGATTGAAGTTGACAAGTACAACAAGTTGTATGGCGACTTTCATGCCGTGCGTGATCTCTCGTTTGTTGTGCAACCCGGCGACGTCCTGGGGCTCGTGGGCCCAAATGGCGCTGGCAAGACAACGACGCTTCGCGCGTTGGCGGGAATTCTGCAGCCCACTTCGGGCAGTATTCGCATTTGCGGGCTTGACCTGGCGAAAGAATCCGTCGCGGCCAAGTCGCGGCTCGCATTCATTCCCGACGAGCCCCAGTTGTTCGACTATCTCACGGTTACGGAGCATCTGCATTTCATCACGCGGTTGTATGGCGTAACGGACGCCGGTCCGCGCATCGCACCATTGCTTGAAGAGCTCGAACTGACGGCGAAGAAAGATTCGCTGCCAACCGAGCTTTCGCGCGGCATGAA
>JBDUAX010000563.1:0-2885 GCA_040004455.1 Gemmatimonadaceae bacterium | reverse complement strand
CGGACACCGAAGAAGAAGCAATGAACCGCTTCCTCACCGACGAAATCGAACAAGCGTTGTCCACGCTTCCGCCGCGTGATGCAAAAGTTCTCCGTCTCTACTTCGGTCTCGAAGGTGGACGCGAGCACACTCTCGAAGAAATTGGCAGCATGCTCGGCGTCACTCGCGAGCGTGTTCGCCAACTTCGCGATCGTGCGCTCAAGCGCCTGCGCGAAGGTGATGTTGGGCGCGCGCTCGGCAGCTTCGCCGCGTAACGACGAGTCGTTCTTAATACGCAACAGCACCCCAGGTAATGCTTTGGCATTGCCCGGGGTTTTGTTTTTCGCGCACACTGGTCGTATTCTCCCGTTACTGCCGTCATATTTGTGACATGCTTGCAACGCGCACATGATCCAGCTCAAGAATGTCCAGAAGGCCTTTGGGCCAAAGGAAGTGTTGCGTGGCTTCACTCTCGATGTGCAAGAGGGCGAAACCATGATCATCATTGGCTATTCCGGTAGCGGAAAATCAGTCGCCATCAAACACATTGTTGGTTTGCTGCAACCCGACGAAGGCGAAGTGTGGGTCGATGAAAAACGCGTCGATCATCTCTCACGCAAAGAATTGGGCGCGCTGCGGGCAAACATTGGCTACGTCTTTCAATTTGCCGCACTGTTCGATTCGCTGAACGTTGGCGACAACGTTGCAATGGGTTTGCGCAAACAGGGAACGCTCAGCGAAAGTGACATCGTAAAACGTGTCGACGAAGCGCTGCAGCTTGTTGATCTTCCCGACTCACAAAAACGTTTTCCCGCAGAGCTTTCCGGAGGCATGCGCAAGCGCGTTGGAATTGCGCGCGCAATCGCGCTGCGTCCCAAATACATCCTGTACGATGAACCAACAACCGGACTCGATCCGGTAACGTCAGCCACCATCGACGATCTGATGGTGCGTATGCGTGATCAACTCAACGTCACCGGAATTGTCATCACGCACGACATGCGCAGCGCGTACAAAGTTGGAACGCGCATCGCCATGTTGTACGAAGGCCGCGTGCAACAGGTTGGCACGATTGACGAAATTCAACAGAGTACTGATCCTGTCATTCGGCAGTTCATCGAAGGCCGCCCAACGCTCGAAGGTTCTGCTCCATTGATTGGTGCTGAAACCGTCGTGATTCGAAACTGAGCGGGCACCATTCCATGCGTCAGCGCGACCCGCGAAGCAGCAGTGGGCCAGCCGTAATCGAAACGTCAGCTGGTGGCGTCGTTTTTCGCATGGAAGCAGGTGAGCCAATGTTTCTGCTCATTCGCGACAGCTATCGCAACTGGGGATTTCCCAAGGGACATCTCGAAGACGGCGAAGCGGCCGAGCAGGCGGCGCTGCGCGAAGTGCTCGAAGAAACCGGAGTAAATTGTCTGAAAGTGAGCGGAGCGATTGAAACCATTGATTGGTATTTCCGATTTCGCGGTCGCCTCGTGCACAAGGTTTGTCATTTCTTTTTGATGCGTACCGATTCGAGCGATACCAATCCTCAAAAGGACGAAGGAATTACTGCCTGTCGCTGGGCCGCGTTTGAAGAAGCGGCGCGATTGGTGTCGTATGCAAATGCGCGAATCGTTTTGCGACGCGCGCACGAGATGGTGCGATTGGAGACATCGTAGTGGTCAAGACAGCCGCTGATAGCGCGCCGGTTCCTTCACTCGTTGTTCTGCTTAAGCGTGAGCGCGCACGAGCTCTTGTCCGCAGCGCGTTTCCTCGACGTCGCGCGCACCTCATTGCGGTTAAGAGTGCGACAGAAGTCGGTGAATTGATTGTACAGCAGTTAATCGATGGAGTGATTGTGGACAGCGGTGTGGGTGATGACGCCAACAAGGCGTTGGCAATGGCCGCAGATTTTCCAACAGTTCCGTTCTTTCTTGTCACGCCACTGTTACCGCAGGATTCTCCAACGGTTGCGCGCGGTGTTGAGGGTGGAATTGCAGAACTGCTCGTTGAAGGTCTCGATGATTCAGCCGCCCGTGATCTCGTGCTGCGCCGTTCGTTTTCGTGGAGATTCGAACGTGCGTTGTTTGAACCACCGCCAGCACTTGCACTGGATACACCGCTTCAGATCGCCGTTTGGCAAAGTGTCGTTCGACGCGGCGGTCGTCCCGTTCGTACCGATCAACTCGCAAAGGAACTGGGCGTTTCGCGTGAGCACCTGTCGCGAAGCTTTGCCGTGGGACAGGCACCGACGCTCAAGCGCGTTATCGACCTCGTTCGGGTAATCGCGGCGGCCGAGCTTTCCAAGAATCCCGGGTTCGATGTGCGTGACGTGGCCGTCGTACTCGGCTTCGCCTCCTCTTCCCATCTGTCGGGCACCAGCCAACGCCTGGTGGGGGCCAGGGCGAGTTCGCTCACCCGCCTTCGAACCGTCGACCTCCTCGACCGATTCGCCGGAATGAGGAAGCGAGGCGAGCACGGAGCCGATTCTGGCGAACAGGCTGCCGAGTAAGTCCAGTCTGGCTACGCTCGGCCCCACACAGATCTATATTCTGCTCGGCTTGCATGTCCCCCTGCGCTTGTGATAATTTTCACAAGCTCAACCCAAGCTCTTCTTCTGTCTTTCTAGCTTCCTCTATTTATGGCCTCACAGACCGCCCTCCGCCCCGGCGAAATCAAGGACATCCTCCTCCGGGAGATCGAAGCTGCCGATCTCCACGAGCTGAACGTTGAGGAGGTCGGAACCGTCCTCGAGGTGAAAGACGGCATTGCCCGCGTCTACGGACTGGGTAAAGCGATGGCGGGCGAAATGCTCGAATTCACCAGCTCGGAAACGAAGCAGGTGATCACCGGCATGGCGCTCAATCTGGAAGAGGACAACATCGGCGCTGTTATTCTCGGCGACTACCTGCAGCTGCGCG
>JBDUAX010000562.1:0-2888 GCA_040004455.1 Gemmatimonadaceae bacterium | reverse complement strand
ATTTCCAAATGCTGATGCGTCGGTTTCATCAAAAAAGCCGCGTGCAAGTGCGAGCGCGCCTGCACCCACCGCCACTTCAACGAAGACTCAGCGTGGAAAGCGGGTATAAACTCGCAGTTCAACGCGGTCGGAGGTGATTGAGGGAACAGGACCCCCCGACGCTGTCAGAGTGACGCCGTGACTATAGGTAATTTCAATCGGCCAGCGAGAGTGACGCTTTACAAACCCGGTGAGCGTTGAGTAAGTAACGCCAACTTGCAACGCTTGCACCGTTGTCGCGAGCGAATAGCTGGTGGAGATCCCGTTGGCCTGCGCAGTTCCAGTTCCGGACTGATCGGCCACCGTAATTACGTTCGACGTAATCGTCGAGCTGTTCTGATGTCCAATACCATACGCCATCGACAGTCCGAAAAACGAATTGATTGCGTAGCGTGGTGCAATTTCAAACTCGGTTCGCGCACCAAGGCTGCGCGTACCCGACAGAATTTGGGCCGGCTGGAAAAGATTACTGTCGTCAAGTCCGGGAAAGCGCGCGACCACGTTGTCCTCCAACGGTTTCACATAGCGTCCGGTTGCACTTACCCACCAGCGCTTTCCAAAAATTAAGTCTGTCGTGCTGCGGAGCAGTAATGCGTTGGCACCGTCTCCCGTCGGTACATCGAATGGCCTTCTTGTGCGTGCTCCGGTCGCCGTTCCAAAACGCCAGCCAGCGGTCAATGTGCTGCGAACGGCGCGCTTTGAAGCTTCGAGGCGCTTGGTTTGGCTGGTGTTGAACGAATCGAAAAGCAAAAGTGTCGCTGTTAAATCAATATCACCGACACCGGAACGTCCGCCTTGAGCGAGCGAATCGTATGCAAGGCCAAGCGCGCCATCTTTAACGAGTGCTTGAAGCCCCGCGGGCCCGTAAATCAGCGTTGCGCCCTGCGGTAATTTCGTGCCGTCAATCGAACTCACGCTGTATTG
This sequence comes from Gemmatimonadaceae bacterium, assembly GCA_040004455.1. Classification (GTDB taxonomy): domain Bacteria; phylum Gemmatimonadota; class Gemmatimonadetes; order Gemmatimonadales; family Gemmatimonadaceae; genus Gemmatimonas. Next base: position 1,925 of record JBDUAX010000562.1, on the reverse strand, counting down.
CTGAAAGTTCGTGCGAAGATTGCCGATGGCGCTTTCAACGGCGGTTTGGGCAGGCGATTTCGAAATGGGAACCAGCAACGCTCCAGTCGCGTCGGCCGTACCGTATACCGCAACCAGTTGAGATCTGATAGTGCTCGACTGCGTAAGCAGCGATTGCGCAGCGGCAGGATTCGCACGTATCGCGTCACATCCTCCCCCCGTTGCCGCGACATCGGCACAGCGCGCAACCTCGGCGGTGAGTGCCGCGCGAGCCGCATCGATTTGTGACAGAAGCAGTCCATTTATGACGCGCGCCGAAGCCCCCGCGGTTGAGCTTTTCGCAGGATTTTCACCAACCGTTGCACCGGTGCCACCGCGGTTCAACACAAATTTGTTGTCAGCAGTTGTTTGTACGTATGGTACGACAATTCCAACTGACAAACGCTTCCTGATACCGACGTCAAGCTGGAATGGCACAACGGACTTCGTGACACTCCCACTCGCTTCGAGCCTGCCGAGTGAGAGGTTGAACGCGGATCCCAAGCCACTTAGCGTGCGAATGTTTGTTTGCGTGAAGATCAGCGAGGAAATGTCCGCAGCGCCCAGATTGTCTCGGCTGTATCCCGCGAACAGCCCGCTGCGCTTGTAGGTGCCGTCGGCCGTCGTCGCAAACCGCGAATCGTAGTTCGACCAGAGGCCGCCAATACGGATGCGAGTTCCGTGCACTGGAATTGGTACCGCATCATCGCCAACACCACTGGCCGCTTGCGCCGTTACGGTCGCCAGCGGTAGAACTCCAGCGATGAGCAACGTCGCACCAAGACGCCGGCCAAATGCACCCGCAGCAACCGTGCGGACCAGGCCTACGAAACGAGTGAATTCGTTGAAAGAGCGCAGAACAGAATGGGCACGAGAATGGGAGAACCGGCTACATTAGCGGACGCGTGAAGTACCGTCAACGAGTGAGATATCACCCCGTGAAGCCTTTGCAGATCCCCGCAGTACCCTGGCAATTGACCGGCAACCACTGGTTGACTATTCCATGTATCCATCCGGCCGATGGAGCGATACACGGAATCGGAGTGCTGCATCGGGGGGCGCGTGCCGCCATCGAGTTCGCTGGTGCGGCGAGTTTTGCGAATGGCGAGGGCGATCCGTTGCTGCGCCCCGTTCTTCGCGTAAACGGGGAAATCCGCGCGCTGGCGGACGAAGGCATCGCCTGGGAACGTGCCGCGAACTGGCTCCCGACCTTTACTTGCACAATTGGTCCACTGCTTGTTCGTGGCACCGTGTTCGCACCGTATGGCCGCGATGCAGATATGGCCGGCGCCGTTTATGCGATTGCGGTGGAGAATCGGAGTAACGAGCCCATTGCGGTGGAAATCGCGCTCGAAGGGGTTCTGGGGCATCGCCAACAGCGAGTACGCACGTCGCGTCCTTTCGACGACGATCATCAGGTAAGCATTGGCTCGGCCGACATGCTCCTCCTCGAAGGGGCCGCGATACCAGGCCTCGCCGCTTTCGCACTCGGCGCTGACGGACCGGCAAAACTTGAAGTGAACAGCGACGTGTCGAAGAGCCCGCGAAAGTTCGCGATTCGCCGCGAGCTCATAGCGCCCGCGAATGGCGTAGAGCAGTGTGCATTCTATCTCGCGGTTGGACCGGAACGAGACGGTGCGCAAGCAACAGTGGCCGTGCTGCGTCGTCGCGGATGGCGCGCGTTGCTATCAGCGACCAGAGAAGCGCTGTCAACGCTTGAGCAGACGACGGGCAGTGATGCGATGGACGGGCTGGTCAATCGCAACTTGTTGTTCGCGTATTTTTATGGAGTTGGTCGCGCGCTTGATGATGCGCACTATTACCTCGTTCGAACGCGCGCGCCCTGGCACGAGGCGGGATGCACCGTTCGCGATTGGGAAGCGTTGATGTGGACTTTACCAGCGGTT
>JBDUAX010000561.1:0-2892 GCA_040004455.1 Gemmatimonadaceae bacterium | reverse complement strand
GCGAAAACGCACGTTCTGCGCGCGGTGTGGAAGTCATCAAGAAACGACCACCGGGAATGGCGCCACTACGCGGTGCTGGCGGATCGACCGGCGGTAGTCGCGGCAAAGGACGTTGAGCGACAAATCATTGGTCGATGTGCTGATTGGCGGCGATGCTTCGCTTGATCTCTCGCTCGAGGAGCTCGAAGGCTGGGGAATCGCGTTGGGCGCGGCAGTTTCGCGACCGATTGTCATCACATTGAAGGGCGATCTGGGCGCTGGAAAAACCACGCTCACCCGCGCCATTTGCGCGGGCCTCGGAGTAGTCGACGTATCCGCTGTCACTAGTCCGACGTTTGCAATTCTGCAGGAGTACGCAGCAACCAACGGACCGGTAACGCACGCCGATCTGTATCGACTGCGAAGTGAAGCAGAACTTGATGCACTGGGTTGGGATGAGATTGTTGATCGCGCCGGCGTCCTCATAGTTGAATGGCCTGAACGTACAAAGCGCGCGTGGCCGACAGGCACGATCACGATTTTCCTTTCGTATCCGGAAGTCGGTCTCGAAAGTCGTGTTCTTCAGACAGGTTTTGTGTAACGCCGACGTTACACATCGTTGTAAATAGTCGTCCGGGTGTTGAGCGAGTCTGTTTCATTCACCCCGCGATCGTGTCACCAGCCGCACATTTTCGAGTAGTTCCGCCATCGCAGAGGGGCAGCAGCATGCCAGCGCTAGCCTCATCATTAGACGCCGGATCATCGGCCGAAGTGCGGTTGGCCGAGGTGTTATCGGCGCTCACGTATGCGCTCGATCTGACGGATGGACAGCGTCCGGGACACACTCTGCGCACCTGCATCATCGCAATGCGACTCGGCCGAGAGCTCGAGCTCGACGCGGAGACACTGAGTGCGTTGTTTTATGCCGCGCTGTTGAAGGACTCCGGATGCTCGAGCAACGCGGCGCGCATGGCAGCGTTGTTTGGTTCTGATGATCAGAATGTGAAGCACAGCATGCGTCTGGTCGATTGGCACGACAAATTCGCCACCGCTATTCGTGCTGCAAAAAACAGCGGAGTTGGGCGCTCGCCGTTCGCGGCGTTGAAACATTTTCTCATCGTCGCGACAACACCCCACGTTACGCGCGAAATTATCGCAGCGCGTTGCGAACGCGGTGCGCAGATCGCACACGGACTTGGATTTCCCGCGGCCACTTCGGAAGCGATTCAGTTTGTCGACGAGCATTGGTGCGGACTTGGTCACCCGATGGGATTGAATGGCCAGGAAATCCCCATTCTCTCACGAGTGTTGTTGGTTTCGCAAACTGTCGAAGCCTATTGGACTGAAAAAGGGTTGACCGCCGCGCTTGAGATGTTGAAGAAGCGCAAAAACCGCTGGTTTGATCCCACGCTGGTTGACGTTGTGCATTCGTGGCGGAAGGACGCACCGTGGTGGTCAAGCATTGCGGACATCGATCAAATCGAAAGGACCGTGCTCGCGCTTGAGCCAGGTTCGTCGCCAATGGTTGCAACCGATGAACGGCTCGACAAAATCGCCTATGCGTTCGCTTCTGTAATTGACGCCAAAACTCCGTTCACGTTCCGCCACTCGACCAATGTCGCGGGTTATGGTGCGGCGATCAGCCAGGCATTGGGCTACGACGCAATCATTTCGCGCGACGTGCTGCGTGCAGGACTGCTGCACGACATTGGCAAACTTGGTGTTTCCAACCGCATTCTCGACAAGCCAGCGAAGCTGACAGACGAAGAGCGCGTGGAAGTGATGAAGCACCCGAAATGGACCTGGGAAATTCTCGAACGCGTTCCGGCCTTTCACCGCTTTGCGTTGCCGGCCTCGCTCCATCACGAACGTTTGGATGGACGCGGCTATCCGTGGGGAATGCAAGGCGATGCGCTCGATTTTGGAGCGCGCATTCTGGCCGTCGCTGACGTGTATGAGGCGCTGACCGCTGAGCGTCCATACCGATCGTCAATGACAGCCGACGAAGCGCTGGCCATCATGATAAAGGACGCCGGCACGGCGTTTGATCAGCAAATATTCGACGTCGCGTCATGGTTGGCGCTCGACGGCACACTTGCGCGCATCGCTGATGGCAGTCAAGATCCGATGGCGACGCTGGCCCCTGCAATTCCAGCTGCGAGCGTGAGAACAATTCACGCAAACGCCGACATCATTCGCGTGGCCTGAGCTTGCACGGTGGTGCGCTCGTGTCGCGCACTTACGTTCAGCGGGCCGCTGTGCAAAAATATTTTCCCGGACAATTGTTGGTGATCGAAGCGTCGACGGCCGCGGGTTCGGTCGCGCTTGTAGTTGAAGGAATTGTGGTTGCCGAGCGTGATGTTGCGATGGGCGCGTCGCGCGAGGACGATTTACTTCCGGCAATTGCAAGTGTATTACGCGATTTCGGTATTGCGCCGAGAGATTTGCAGGCGATTGCCTGTGGAAGTGGCCCCGGAAGTTTTACCTCGCTGCGTATTGCAGCTTCGCTCGCGAAAGGTTTGGCGTTCGCAAACAATGCAAATTTGTTCGCTGTGCCGTCACTCTTATTAGCTGGAGCTGCATTGCATGATTCGCCGGGAAATTACCTCGTGCACTCCGACGCGCTGCGGGGGGATCGTTACGTACTGCCGATTCTCGTCGACGACACTGGCCTCGTGAACATTGCTGGGACGCAATCGCGTTTATCGCTCGCTGAACTTGAGCAAACCTTTCGCGCAATGCCGCAACCAGTTTCCCTGATTGCCGTGGGAAATACGAAAATCAGCGAACTCGATTCAGGCACAGTGCAACCGCACGCGCGAAACATCATTGTTCTCAAGCACTCATGGCCGCAATTCGGGCCAGTCGATGTGAGCAGTTGGGAACCTGAATACGGCCGTGCGGCCGAAGCGC
>JBDUAX010000140.1:0-9751 GCA_040004455.1 Gemmatimonadaceae bacterium | reverse complement strand
TCGAGTCCCTCGGACCGCGTCAGCGATCAGTCATAGTTCTACACGATGTTGAAGGTTACAAACACGCGGAAATCGGCGCGCTGCTCGGCATTCCCGAGGGCACTGCGCGTTCGGATTTGCACCATGCCCGGACACACTTACGAAAACTTCTGGGCGACTTGCGGAGCGATTCATGAACGACCAACAAATCAATACTTCATCGTCCAAGAATTCTGGAGACGATCCGGCCGTAACGACGTTGTTACGCCACTCATACTCAGCACCGACCGATGCTGCGTATTGGGCAACCCTTGAGCAGCGCGTCATGACGCGTTTGCGCGAGAGCGGCCCTATTGCGTGGTGGGCGGTGTTCTCCGAGTGGCGTTCGGCTGGAATGGTTGCGGCAGCGATTGCACTGATCATTGCTGGTGCCGCCGTTATTCGCGAGCAGCAGCAAATCGCCAGCATGCGCGATGTTGTAGCTGGCGCCGCCATTTCGACTGTGTTCGAGAGTCCGTCCGACGAAATCACAATTGCTGTGTCACCGAAGGCTGCTGACAGTCTTCGCGCTCGCAAGGGTTTGCCTGAACGTTATCTCGACGTCATCAAGCCATAACGCTTTTCATACCGGCTCGTGAATAATTCTCCCCGCCCCAAATCGGTTGCCCTGATGTTTTTGCTCGGGGCATTTCTCGCCGGTAGCGCCATTGGCTACGCTGCCGATCGCACCTTCTCGAAAAACGGCGATAAACCCGCTGCGTTGCCCCTCAACCAGAAGGCAATGCGCGACACGCTGCAGGTGAAACTGAAGTTGTCGTCCGTGCAACGCCTGTCAGTCGACTCTGCGTATGACGCGCGTCGAATTCGGATGCGTGAACTTGAAGCACAAGTTCGACCGGCTTTTGATTCCATCTACGAACGCATGCGCCCTGCAATGGATTCCGTCTGCGAGCGTATTCGCCCCGCTCGAGATTCAGTTTTCGAGCTTACGCACCAACGCGTGGCGTTGGTGCTCGAACCCTCACAAAAGAAAACTTACATGGACATGGTGGATTCTGCGAAGGCCCGTGGCGGTCCAACATGTCGTATGCCCAGTGGAGATATCAAACGATGATTCGCGCGAATTTTCGAACGGCAGTAAGTGCAGTGGTGACCGGGGCGGTCCTCGCGGCCGCCCCTCTTGTTTCTAATGCACAGGCCACTGCGACCAGCCAGATCGGTGCTCCAATGGCAAGCGATGGTGCCCAACCAATTTCGCTAGGTGAAGCCGTGGCTATGGCGCAAAAAAATGCGCTCGGAGTTACCACGGCTCATGGTCAGGAACGAAGCGCGGTGGCAGCGCACAAGGCGGCCGTAGGGGCGTTTTTCCCCACCGTCGATTTGAGCTTGGGCAACACGCACAAGCAGGGTGTGTCCGTCAACAGCAACACGGGTTTGCTGACCCCAATTGCCGGTACGCCATACTCATACTCCAATCAGCTCAGCGTTGCGGTCGATGTCTTTGACGGCGGCCGGAAAGTCAGCGAGTTGAAACGCATCAGCGCAGTTGCAGAAGCCGCCAACATTTCTGTTATCACGGCGCGGTTCGATGCTGCTTTGCAAACAAAACAGCAATTTTATGCTGCACTCGCGGCGCGTGAGTCGGAGGCTGCGGCCCGTGCACAACTTGAACAGGCCGATCAGCAACTCAAGGCATCCACGGCGCGAGTTTCGGCGGGTGTTGCCACCAAGTCGGATTCGTTGCGCTCCATTATTCAAGTCGGCAACGCACAACTTGCAGTTCTGACCGCGCAAAACGATTTACGTGTTGCGAACGCCGCGTTGACGCGCGCCATTGGTTCGACCAGCCTTGTAACGGCCAATCCGTCTGACACGGCAACACTTCCGACTACGAATGTTACCGAAGAAGATCTCGCGAGACTCGTTCCCGATGCACCGTCAATTCAGCTTTCCGAAGCAAACCTGAACATCGCCAACGCTGCGAAGCGCACACAAAAGGCTGCTTACTTTCCGACAGTCAGGCTTTCTTACAGTTACATATTCAGTCAGGCGAGCAACGGCTACTCGTTCGGGAATGTCTTCCTTCCATTTCAGCAGAATCCGAATCAACAGCAGCTGGGTCTGAGCGTGTCTTACTCCGCCTTCAACGGCTTTACTCGAGAGGCGGCGGCAGCCAATTCCAGCATCGCAATCGATAACGCGGAAGCAACATTGCGCGACTCGCGTCTCGCGGCCCGTGCCAACCTGACGTCACAACTGCGTTCGTTGAACAACGCCAATGCGCGCGTGCAGGTTCAATTGCAATCAATCGCCGCCGCCGAAGAAGATCTCCGCGTGCAACAACAACGTTACGCGCTCGGCGCATCGACATTGCTCGATTTGCTCACGTCGCAGACACAGTTGAACACGGCACGCCAGGCATTGATTCAAGCGCGCTTCGACGCGCGGAACGCTAAAGCTCAGCTCGAATCACTTTTGGGCCGCGAGCTGTAAGTTGTTTCGCAGATTGCTCAATAACCCGATGTCAGCACAGAATGCGACTGTCGCATTCTGCACCAACCGCAGGAGATCATTCGTGGTCCTAATGAACAAACGGGCACTGATTGCCCTTGTTGCAGCTTCCGCTTTGGCCGGTTGCCAACAGAAGAAAGTTGCACCTACGACAGTTGGTACGGTAAAAATTGAACGCCGCAACATCACGGTGGACGCCACTGCAACGGGCGCGGTTGAGCCCATTGCGATCGTCGAAGTGAAGTCGAAAGCCGGCGGACAGATTACCAAGATGCCCGTCGAGACCGGCACCGAAGTAAAAGTCGGTGCATTGCTCGTTCAAATCGACACGCGTGACGTTACCAATCAATACGAGCAGGCGCAGGCCGATGTGCGTTCATCCGAATCACAATTGGCTGTTGCCGAAGCGCAGAAAAAACGCTCCGACGAACTGTTCAAGAATCGTGTTATTACGACGACTGAGTACGAGACTGCGACATTGCAGTTGACGTCGGCACAGGCCGGCATTGTGCGCGCGCGCGCGAATCTCGATCTCGCCAAGCAACGTCTCGAAGACGCAACGGTTGTCGCGCCAATTAACGGCACAGTTATCGAGCGTCCGGTTTCCGAAGGCATGGTCATTGCCGGCGCAACCGGTTCATCAGCCAGCGGCGGAACAACGCTGCTCAAAATGGCGGATTTGTCGAAAGTGCAAATTCGGGTACTCGTGAACGAAACCGACATCGGCAACATTCGCTCGGGTCAGACTGCGAAAGTTGTTGTCGACGCGTATCCGGAACGTCCATTCACCGGCGTCGTCGAAAAAATTGAACCGCAAGCAATTGTCCAGCAGAGCGTCACGATGTTTCCCGTCATCGTTTCCATGCAGAACAACGACGGCGCACTCAAGCCGGGCATGAACGGCGAAGTTTCCATGCTCATCGAAGAACGCAATCACGTTGTTGCAGTACCGAATGACGCAGTGCGTACGCTGCGCGAAGCCAGCACCGCAGCATTGCTCGTCGGCCTCGATCCCGACAGCGTCTCGGCCTATGTAAAAGCCAATGGTGGTGCCGGTGGGCGCGGTGGCCGTGGCGGTCGCGGTGGAGCAACCGCCACGGTTGAAACGCCAACGGATGCTCCGGCCGCGACCGCAGTTGCGGCAGCGGGCAGCAAAGCGGACAGCGGTGCGAAGGGCGGACGTCGCGGCGGTGGAATGCGCGGTGGCGACAGCTCGCGCGTTGCGATGGGCGGCAGCGACGCTGGCACAGGAGGCGGTAGCCGTCGCGGTGGTGCAAATGGCGGCGCTGGCAACGTTGGCGGTGGTCGCGGCGGACAAGGCCGCATGGGTGGCCGAGGTGGTCAGGGCGGCAATGGTGGGAATGGCGGGGGCGCGAAGATGTCCGGCGGTATGTCGAATGCCATGAGTGGCGGTCCACGTGTCGCGCCACGCGTTCGCAGCGGCCTCGTGTTCGTCATGAATGCAACCGGTGGCTACGAACCACGCGTGGTGCGTCTCGGAGCGTCCAATTACGACTATTCCGAAGTGTTGTCCGGTGTGCAGGAAGGAGAAACAGTCGCAACGCTCGCGGTCGCGGCACTGCAGGCCAAGCGTGATGCAGCCAATGATCGTCAGCGCGCGCAGCAAGGCGGTGGCGTTCCAGGTATGTCGCGCGGAGCGGCGCCTGCCGGCGGCGGTGGCGGCGGCCGTGGAGGAGCGATCTAAATGATGTACGGTGAGACGGTCCGAGTAGCGCTCAACGCGCTTCGCGCAAACAAATTGCGCTCAGTACTGACGATGCTCGGCATCGTTATCGGTGTCGGTGCTGTTATCACCATGGACGGAATTGGACGCGGTGCGCAAAAGGCAATCAAGGACCGCATTACTGCACTCGGCACCACCCTCCTCACGGTGCAGCCCGGCCAAATTCAGAATCGCGGTGTCGGTTCACAAACTGATCGCGCGAAACTGGTAATGGCCGATGCTCAGGCCCTCGAAGAGAACGGCGAATTTATCTCCGCTGTGCAGCCGGAAATGTCCAGCACATACCAGGTGCAATACCTCGGCAGGAACGCAAGTACCTCGGTATTGGGCACGACTTCAAATTATCTCGAAGTGCGCAAGTACGAAATGACTGCGGGGCGCATGTTTACCACGCAGGAAGATCAGGGCAAGCAACGCCTCGTCGTTCTTGGTCCGGCGGTACTCGACAATCTTGGTATTCAGGATCCGAACTCGATTATCGGTGAGCCGATTCGGCTTCGCGGAATGCAGTTCACGATTATCGGAGTGCTCAAGTCGAAGGGACAGGCATCGGCGTTTCAAAATCCTGACGACCAAGTACTGATTCCAATCAACACGGCGCGTTTCCGCGTCATGGGCAACGATCGTATCCGATCGATTTCAGTACTCGCGCCATCGGAAGAAAAAATTCCGCAGGCGATGGCGGATGTTCAAAAAATCTTGCGTCGCCAACACAAAACGCCTCGTGACAAGGACGACGATTTTCAAATTCGCAATCAGGCCGACTTCCTGAACACAGCGGCCGAAACAAGCGCGGTGTTCAGTTCATTGTTGGCTGGTGTCGCCGCTGTTTCGCTGGTAGTTGGTGGCATTGGCATCATGAACATCATGCTCGTTTCTGTTACAGAGCGCACGCGTGAAATCGGCGTGCGAAAAGCGCTTGGTGCGACCGCCAAGAACATTCTGTTTCAGTTTCTCATCGAGGCCGTCGTGCTGTGCTTGTTGGGGGGTATGATTGGTATTGCAATGGGCACGGGGGGGGCGATGGTGCTCAGTAAAGTGAATAACTGGAATACCGCGATGTCGTCACAGTCCATTATTCTTGCATTCGGCTTCTCGGCGCTGGTTGGTGTGGTGTTCGGAGTGTGGCCGGCGCGGCGTGCGGCGAAGCTCGATCCGATCATGGCGTTGCGATACGAATAACCCCGAGTTTTACGAATTTCGCGGCCGGTCTCGCGCTTGTGCGCTAGGCCGGTCGCCTTGTTTTTGAGATCGTGGATCGGGGCCAACTGCAATGACAGTGTCACTTTACGGCCCCTTTCGGCTCAGCGGTCCATTAATTTGCAGGGTCTGTCCCAAACTATGCCTAACGAATCAGAAACCGTGTCTACAGAGGATTCTTCGGAACCTCCGTCTGCCAGTAAGCCGACAAAGGCCGAAACAGCTGTAAAACTGACGTCAAACACCGCGATGTTTGCGGCGGCGACTCCGCTTCACAGTTTGCCGCACGATGAGCACCCTCGTGGCAAGCGGCTGGCAATTCTCACACTGACGGCGCTCGGTGTTGTGTACGGCGACATCGGTACAAGCCCGCTGTACTCCATTAAGGAGTGTTTCAGTTCGGCCTACGGCCTGCAGCCCACTCCGGAAAATGTGTACGGTGTGCTGTCGTTGATCGTATGGGCACTGACGTTGGTAGTCAGTGTGAAGTACATCAGCTTCGTACTGCGTGCCGACAACCGCGGCGAAGGTGGGACGTTCGCGCTGCTCGCGCTGATATTTCCGAAGCGCTCCCCCGATCAGAAGGGTTCGCGCGGGAAAATTCTGGTCATGCTCGCGTTATTTGGTACTGCGCTTCTGTACGGCGACGGCATTATCACCCCTGCAATGTCGGTGCTCGGCGCACTTGAGGGCGTACAGGTCGCGTTGCCAAGCCTTGCGCACTTCATCGTTCCGGTGGCGCTCATTATTCTCGCCGCGTTGTTCATGGTGCAGCGCTTCGGCACGGATTTCATGGGAAAAGCGTTTGGACCAATTATGTTGCTGTGGTTTGGTTCCATCGCTGCGCTGGGGCTGAATGAAATCATACAGGCACCGCGCATCCTGACAGCAGTCAACCCGATGTATGCGTGGAATTTCTTTCACCATCACGGAACTCTGGCGTTCTTTGTGCTGGGTTCGGTGGTGCTTGTCATTACCGGTGGTGAAGCGCTGTACGCGGACATGGGGCATTTCGGGAAGCGTCCCATTCGGGTGGCGTGGTTGGCGTTGGTATTTCCGGCTCTACTCCTCAACTATTTCGGCCAAGGCGCGCTCATTGTGTCGACTCCAACCGCCGCCGCCAATCCGTTTTATTTGCTCGCACCGAAAGCAATGCTATGGCCGTTGTTGGTGTTGGCGACATTGGCTGCCATTGTTGCGTCGCAGGCGATGATATCGGGTGCATTTTCAGTGACTCGCTCGGGTATTCAACTGGGCTACATACCACGACTTGAAGTGCGTCACACATCCAAGACCGAGCAGGGGCAGATTTACATTCCGGAAGTCAATCGCTTCATCATGGTTGGTTGTCTCGTTATTGCATTCTGGTTCAAGGACACCGCTCATTTGGGTGCGGCCTATGGTATCGCCGTAACGGGGACGATGTTCATCACATCGATTCTGTTCTACTACGTTGCGCGACTGCGCTTCCGTTGGAGCCAGTGGAAAGCAAGCGCTCTGGTGGCTGGCTTTCTCATTGTCGACGGTGCATTCCTGAGCGCAAACCTCGTGAAGGTTGCGCACGGTGGTTGGGTGCCGTTGCTGCTCGGCGTCGTTCTATTCATGCTTATGATGACGTGGAAACGTGGTCGCGCTCTGCTCAACGCGCGTCTCGCCGACGGAACGATGCCGATCGAATTGTTCCTGTCGAGTTTCGTTGAACACGAAAACGTGCACCGCGTGAAAGGGACCGCCGTGTTCATGACCGGTAATGACAACGGCGTACCGCCGGTGTTGTTGCATCACCTCAAGCACAACAAGGTACTGCACGAACGCGTGCTGTTATTCTCGGTAAAAACCGCCGAGGTTCCGGAAACCAGCGGTAGTGAGCGCGTGCGGCTTATTCCGCTTGGTCAGGGTTTTTGGCGCGTGATCGCAACCTACGGATTTATGCAGTCGCCGAACGTTCCGGAAATTCTGGAAGTGGTGGACAAGATGGGCGTACGCTGCAAACAAATGGAAACGAGCTACTACATGGGACGCGAACGACTCATTCCAACCAAGGGTCGTCCGGAAGATCCGTTCAAGCTCACGCGTTGGCGCAAGAAGATATTCTCATTTCTTGCGCGAAATGCTCGCTCCGCCACAGAATTCTACGGGATTCCGCCGAACCGCGTGGTCGAGCTGGGAACGCAGATCGAATTTTAGCGTTCGTTTCCGCCGCTATCTCTTCATCGTCTCTGTTCGACGACCTCGCAGTAACAGCGCCGTAGCTGTTGCCTTCTTGTGCCTAAACACCGAATCCCGACTCACGAGTGAGCGCACAGTTCGACGCAACATTTCTGGACGCAGTGCTGCACACAATTCCCGGTGGAGTTTTTGTGTATGATTGCGAATCGCGCGCAACGGTCTTTGCAACTCGCGCATTTTACGAGTTGCTTGGTTTCGCTGATGAACAGGCGCCCATTACTCAGTTATTTCTAAATACCTCAGTCATTCACGATGACGATCGTGCTTCCGTTCGTGAAGCGGTTGATCGCGCCGCCAACCTGCCGAGGCACGCCCACACCGAAGTCACGTTTCGCATTCGTCGTGCTGATGGTGCCTGGCGTTGGGTAAACACGCGTGGCGCACCGCTTCCCGGACAAAAGGAAGGCACGGCGGCGAAGTATCTGGTAGGTGTTTCGGAAGACATTACTGAGCGGCGGCAAGCCGAGGAGGCACTGGCGCAAAGTGCAGATTCACTTCGCCTCGCGCAGGAGCTCGCGAACGTAGGTAGCTACGATCGCAATCTCGTGGCTGGAACGGTGCATTGGTCGGAACAGATGTTCCGCATTCACGGTGCCGATCCAGTGCGTGACGATCCGAACGCAATGGGTGATCTCATCGAACGATTTGTACACCCCGACGATCGTACAATTTTGCGTCGTGCAATGCGCCAACTCGCGACGACGGGCCACACGGGACCGTACGCGTATCGGGTAGTGCATGCCGACGGCACCATTCGAAACGTCGTTGGTCAAGGGGCAATACTGCGCGACGCCGACGGCTTGGCGATTCGCCGAGTGGGCAGCGTGATTGACGTGACTGCGCGCACTGCCGCTGAAGAGGAACGCGTACAACTGGAAACGAAAGTTCGCGAAGTACAGAAGCTCGAATCACTTGGCGTGCTGGCCGGCGGCATTGCGCACGATTTCAACAACCTCCTGGTGGGAATACTGGGCAACGCCAGTGTTTCGTTGCTCGACATGCCTGTCAGCTCACCGTCGCACGCCGCAGTAACGGCCATTGAGCGCGCGGCGCGTGATGCCGCAAGCCTCACTCGACAATTGTTGGCGTACGCGGGCAAAGGTCGCTTTCTGCTTGAGCCACTCGATTTGAGTTTGCTGGCGAAGCAGTTGCGTCCGGTGCTGCAAACGGCGTTGGGGGCACGATCAAGTTTGGTTTTTGAAGCGCCTGAACGTCTGCCAGTCGTGCACGCTGATGGCGAGCAATTGCGTCAAGCCGTGGTGAATGTTGTTACGAATGCTGCCGAAGCAATCAACGAGCGAGCGGGGAACATTCGCATTGTCACAACTGAAGAAACACTCGACGACGCGCGGTTGCGTCGCTGCGTTCCGGGAAGCAAGGCCAAACCCGGCGTGTTCGCGTGTATTTCAATTGAGGACGACGGAATCGGCATGGATGCAGCGTCACTTGCCAAAATCTTCGATCCGTTTTTCAGTACGAAGCTGGCAGGCCGCGGATTGGGGCTCGCCGCCACGTTGGGCATAGTGCATGGGCATTCAGGCGCGCTTGAAGTGAGCAGTGTCAAGGGCCAGGGCACTAAGCTGCGTATGTATTTTCCGGCAGCATATGAAGAAAAAGATCGCGCATTGGCACCGGCGAGCGCCGCACCAAAAGGCATTCCAGTTACACCGCGTTCGCGCGTGCGCGTGCTGGTGGTTGACGACGACGAACATGTTCGGGCGCTTGCACACCGCGTGCTTGATCGACTGAATTACGATTCGGTAGAAGCCAAAGACGGGCTCGCGGCCATCGACATGTTGCGCGCCGACGCCACGCAGGTTGACGCGGTGCTACTCGACATGACCATGCCGCGCATGAACGGCGAAGACACGTTGCGCGGAATTCGCGCGCTCGCGCCCTGGTTGCCGGTCATTCTCATGAGCGGTCATGACGAACGCGAAGTGACACCGCGGCTGCTTGAGCACGGATTGGGGGGCTATCTGCAGAAACCGTTCACGGTTGATGCGCTCTCGTCGATGTTTGCACGGGTTGTCGGTCCACCAGGCCGCTAGCTCGCTGAATCGTTGAAATAAAAAACGGCCGACAAAT
>JBDUAX010000139.1:0-9776 GCA_040004455.1 Gemmatimonadaceae bacterium | reverse complement strand
CGTTCTTACTTGCCGATGGTGTGTTTCCGTCGAACGAAGGACGCGGTTATGTGTTACGCCGAATTTTACGTCGTGCGGTGCGTCACGCGTGGTTACTAGGAAGGCGCGCACCAACGTTGGATAAAGTTGTTGAAGTGCTCATCGATACCATGGGCGGTCAGTATCCCGAGTTGCTGTCGCGTCGGAAGCACATTGTTGAAACGACACGCGCGGAAGAAGAGCGTTTTCTCGCAACGATCGATGCGGGCATGTCACGCTTTGAGGAACTTGCGCCAATTGGTTCGACGCAGGGTTCGACGGCAGTTCGCGGCTCGATTGCAGGAGAAGATGCGTTCCGTTTGTACGATACGTTCGGTTTCCCGATTGACTTGACGGAGTTGATGGCGCGTGAGCGCGGTTACCTCGTCGATATTGCCGGATTCGAGCAAGCGCTAACTGCGCAGCGCACGCAATCACGTGAAGAGCGGAAGTCGCGTCAGCACACGGTGCTGAACGATGACTTTGCGGATCCCGCGTTGTGGCGGCGTGCGCAGGAATTCACGGCCGATGACAAGTACGGCGCGTTTGTTGGTTACGAATATCTCGACGTTGATACTGTCGTCACGGCGGTGCGTACGCTGTCGGATGGACGAGTTGCAGTGATGCTGCGCGAGAGTCCGTTCTACGCGGAATCGGGGGGGCAGATTTCTGATCACGGCACCATTACCGGTGATGGCTGGAGTGTCGCTGTTGGTGAAGTGCGCAAAGTTGACGGGCGGGTTGCGGCAATTGGTGCGCCTACTGGCGAAATAAAGTTCGGCCGCGCCATTGCAAGCGTTCCGACTTCGCGTCGTCGTGATACTGAGCGCCATCACACAGCGACGCATTTGCTGCACGCTGCGTTGCGCGAAGTGCTGGGTGATCACGTGCATCAGGCGGGAAGTCTGGTAACGCCCGATCGGTTGCGTTTTGATTTTACCCACCATGGCCCAGTCACGAGCGAACAACTCTCGCAAATTGAGCGCAAGGTTAACGCGGGCGTTTGGCAATCGGTGCCCGTTACGACGAACGAAAAATCGTACACTGATGCAGTTGCGTCGGGCGCAATGGCATTGTTTGGCGAGAAGTACGGCGATGTTGTGCGTGTGGTCGACATTCCGTTGCTTTCCACGGAACTTTGCGGCGGCACGCATGTGCGCAACACCGCTGAAATTGGATTGGTGCGCATTGTGAGTGAGAGCGGTGTCGCGGCCGGTGTGCGCCGCGTAGAAGCCGTTGCGGGCCCCCAGGCATTCGCGTTAATGGCCGAGCGTGATCGCGCGCTCGTGCACGTCGCGGGGAAGCTGAAGGTGAATTTGGGCGGTGCAACTGCGCACCTTGAGCAGCTCGAGCGCAAAGTTGAATTGCTGCTCGACGAGAACAAGAGTCTGGAAAAGCGACTTGACGAAGCGATGCGCGGTGGTGCGAGCGGTGGTGGATTGGCGTCGCAGATAGTTGGCAAGGCAACCGACCTTGCGGGCATCAAGCTCGCGGTGTCACGTGTTGATGTTCCCGACGTGAAATCGTTTCAAGCGCTGGCCGACGCCGTTCGCGACTCACTCGGCAGCGGCGTTGGCGTGTTGGGTGCAGCGCTTGCCGACGGCAAAGGCGCGTTGATCGTTGTTGTGAGTGATGATCTGCGTGAACGCGGTTACAAGGCTGATACGCTCGTGCGCGATATCGCGGCGGTGGTTGGCGGTCGCGGCGGTGGCAAAGCACACATGGCGCAAGCAGGCGTTGATGCTGCGCAACTTGATGTGGCGCTGCAGGCGGCCCCGGACATCGTTTCCCGCGTGAAACTGTAATGATGACGCGCTCGGAAGCTGCATTGACTGTCGGCGATTGGTTCACGTCCGTTGAACCGGCGCCGCCGCGCGCCCTCGCAGCACAATTGCAGACGATGATTGCGGCCGATGCAAGTCGACCGGCTTCTGAAGTGCCGGAAATTTGCTTGCGCGTCGCTGAAGAACATCTGCAAAGACTTCTTACATCTGGCTCGACGTCGCGCGCAACGGCTATGGATTTGCTCGCCGTTGATGCGCTCGTGACGTATGCGTTCGAAGCGGCCGCGGGCGATGCTTCCCAAATAGAAGCACGCACCAAAAACGCGATGTCGCGAATCGGCACGCTCGCGGGCCAGGCGCAGACGTGACCGCTTCGCACCGTTCTCACGCATTATGATCGACATTCACTCACATCTTCTGCCGGGCGTTGACGACGGATCGCCGTCGGCGGATGTGTCTGTGCCGGTGCTCAATCTGTTCGACCAACAAGGTGTGGATGTGCTGGTGCTCACGCCACACTTGAACGCATCGAACGCGCACCAAGCGCCGTACGAGCAGCACCAGGCGATTCTCACGGAACTGCGCAAAGTCGCACCGGCAAAACCAGAGCTGCGATTGGGCTGGGAGATCATGCTCGACGTGCCCGGCGTTGATCTCACCGACCCCAACCTCACACTCGGCAATTCAAGGGCGTTGTTGGTTGAATTCACGCGCGGAGGTGTACCGCGTCAGGCAGGCGCAGAGTTCAAGCGAATCGCGCGTTCGGGGCGCACGGCAATTCTCGCACATCCAGAGAGATACTTTGGCTGCACAGTGCAGCAGGTGTTGGAGTGGCGTTCGCTCGGGGTGGTTATTCAAACGGATGTATCGGTATTGATGGGACGCGGTGCTCCCGCAGAACTCGCACGAGAAATGCTCGCGCGAGGGCTCATCGACATTCTGGCGTCTGACAATCATGGTGATCACCGGACACTCTCGGCCGCCCGCGACTGGTTGGCTGAGCACGGTGGAGAAGAGCAAGTTGACTTATTGACCCACGGAAACGCTGAGCGAGTGTTGAGCGACGAGGATCCATTGCCGGTACCGCCACTGAAGTCGCTGCGCGGGCCAATGGCGAAATTGCGTTCACTGTTTCGGAAATAGCTCAACATTATGCGAGGTGGCATGACCGGTCCCAAGAGTTTGCTCAGCGAGTTGAACGCATCAAAATCAGTAGTGGCGGCCGAAGGCGGCCCTGCGAACGCTGGTCGTGCCAAGAGTTACCCAGGCCTGACCGGCGCGCTTCTGCAACTTGCCGACCTGGCGCGCGATACTGCAGAAAGACTGGGTCCCGACATCGAGCGCGCAGCTGCAATCGTGGCGGCGACTGTGAAGCGTCGCGGCACAATCTTCTTTTGCGGCAATGGTGGGTCGGCCGCTGATGCACAGCACATGGCAACCGAATACGTCGTTCGATACATGCGTGACAGGAAAGCCTACCCGGCAATTGCGCTGACCACTGACACGTCATTACTCACTGCGGCGGGCAACGACTTTGGGTTTGATCACATTTTTTCGCGTCAGGTTGAAGCCCTTTGCAAACCGGGTGATTTGCTCATCATTCACAGCACCAGCGGCAATTCTCCAAATGTGTTGAAGGCTGCACAGGCCGCGAAGGAAGGGAGTGTTACAGTGATTGCGTTTTCCGCGCGCGACGGCGGTGACCTGAAAGACCTGGTCGATCTCTCGATCGTCGTGCCAACTGATCGTACTGATCGGGCGCAGGAAATTCATCTGTGTATTGAGCATCTCATTTGCGACGCCATCGAACAAACGCTCCCGAACTGAAGTTCTTCGGAGATTCACAAATGTTTCGTATCATGATACACAAGAGCAACTTGCGTTACATCGGTTGATGGAATCTCTCAAGCATCATTCAGCATGATTAGTCTCGCGGGAAAGGTTGTCCTGGTAACCGGCGGTTCGCGCGGAATCGGCGCTGCGGTTGTGCGAAGCATGGCACAAGCGGGCGCCAATGTTGCATTCGCCTATCGAAGTCGCACTGCCGACGCCGACAAGATTTGCGCAGAAGTGCGCGAAATGGGCCGCGATGTGTTTGCGTTTCAAGGCGATCTGTCGATGCGCGAAGCAAATGACGTGTTCGTATCAGAGGCGGTAAGACAGCTCGGGAGCGCCGATATTTTTGTGGGAAACTCGGGATTCTGGCCGCCAAATCCGCTGCCAGTTTCGGTCCTTGATGACGAACGCTGGCATTCAACCATGGCGACGAACCTCGACGGAATGTTCTTTGCCGCGCGTGCTGCAGCGCGAGTTCTTCCAAATGGTGGTCGTCTCATTTTTGTCGCGAGTACTGCTGGCCAACGCGGTGAAGCAGGGCACGCCGACTACGCGGCGAGCAAAGGCGCGATGATCTCATTTGTGAAATCGATGGCCGTCGAACTCGGTTCACGCGGCATCACAGTCAATTGTGTTGCGCCGGGTTGGGTAGACACAGAGGCCGTCGAACTTCCCATGAAAGACGGACGCGCTCGCTACGAATCCGCAATTCCACTCGGCCGCATTGCCAGCCCTGACGACATCGCCGGGCCAATTCTTTTTCTCGCGAGTTCGCTGGCGCGACACGTCACGGGCGAAGTCCTCAACGTGAATGGCGGAAGTGTTCTCTGCGGATAGAGTCGGAATTGTCGATGTCGCATAGCCCCGACGCTCAAGCCATGCGTCCTCCAGACGTCGTTATCGAGATCGTTCAGAAATTGACAGACGCGGGTTTCGAAACCTGGTGCGTTGGCGGGGCCGTTCGCGACGCCTTGCTTGGCATTCGCAATCAGGATTGGGACGTTGCAACTGACGCAGACCCCGAGCGGGTTCGCAAAATTTTTCGCAATGTGATTCCGTTAGGCATCAAGTTTGGCACCGTTGGAGTGGTCGATAAGCACGGCGTGATGCATGAGGTCACCACGTTTCGGCGCGACGTTACGCACGACGGGCGACATGCC
Organism: Gemmatimonadaceae bacterium; assembly: GCA_040004455.1. Taxonomy (GTDB): domain Bacteria; phylum Gemmatimonadota; class Gemmatimonadetes; order Gemmatimonadales; family Gemmatimonadaceae; genus Gemmatimonas. The sequence goes on along the minus strand of JBDUAX010000139.1, from coordinate 4,978 downwards.
GTGGTGGAGTTTGGAGCGTCGTTCCTGGAAGACTTGAAACGCCGGGATTTTACAATTAATGCCATTGCGTACGACGTAATTGAGAATCGTTTGTACGATCCGTTTGATGGGCGCAAGGATCTGGCAGCGGAGTTGGTGCGCGCAGTTGGTGTTCCGATTGAACGGTTCATCGAAGATCGCCTGCGCGTACTGCGCGGCATTCGCTTCGCGGCGCGCTTTGGTTTTCGCATTGAACCACTGACCTGGAATGCGATGGTGGAAAGCGGTCCGCATCTCGGCCGACTTTCTGCGGAGCGTGTAAAGCAGGAGTTGGACAAGACGCTGGAACAAGCGGTGCGGCCGTCAGAGGCGTTTCTATTGTGGCAGAAAACGGGCGCATTTAAGAGTGTGCTTCCAGCACTCGCGAACACCGAGAAGAACACGCTGAAAGCCGTCGACAAACACACTCGGCCACGTAGTGCAATGACGGCGGCTCGGCGTCAGTTGCGCCGGCAGATGCGAATGATCACCCTTTTTTCAGATTGTTCGCCGAAAGAAACTGCGACCGCTTTGAAAGCGTTGCGTTCGCCGAATGCGGAAAGTGCGTTCGCATGTTCAATTATCGAGCGGTGGCATCAACTCGGGTCGAAAGTTGTTCACGCCACCGTATCTGGTGCGACGATCAGCGACGGAGTGCTTCGCACCTGGGCCGCCGAGATCGGACGCACGCGGGTGCGCGCATTTAGTCGATTGGTCTGGTCACGCACCGGCGACGCCGGGCAAATATCTCTTCGCCAACTCTATCGGCGGTTACTCAAAATTGCGCTCACCGATCCGATTGAAGTTGCCGACCTCGCCATTGACGGCGACGATTTGCGGATGATCGGCATTCCCGTTGGAAAAGCGTACGGGCCGATATTTGCAAAATTGCTGGCGATTGTTGTTGAGGATCCGGCTCAGAACACTCGTGCAAATTTGTTGAAGGTTGGCGAGCAGATTTATCGCGGCATGCAGGACCGCTCCTGATGTTTGGCGGGTACGAAGGTCTCTGAGCGGAAAAGGGAATTCAGAGCGTGCATACCAGCGAAGGGCACGATTCATCGGATGCGGCATACCGCTTTCGGAGCGGTGCGGACTGGTTTGTTGCAACTGACCAACCCGACTTGCAAGTGTTGCGCCTTGGTGCAAACAGCGAACGTGCGATTGATCTGTTTCACGGGCTCATTGGCGGCCTGCCAGACACTGTTGATTTCTCGATGGAATCGTTGCGTGACAGGCTCGCCTGGAAGGGAATCGACTGCAATCGAAGTGCGGTGCGCGAAGTAATCGCGCGACTCAAGTTGCTCCTGGCGAGTTATGGTGGGGTTGAAATTGCCGCGTATTCAGCTGATGATCAGCTGACTCTTACTCCTGAACTCGAGATTTTCATTTACTCACGCACGCATCGCTGGCGTTCGAAATTGTTGGCGATGGGATTGGACGAGCGCACGGCAACGCCAGCGGCCGTGTGGCGTCCAACTCGGCAACAGCTAAAGGCCGCGCCTGAGTTGTCCGACTCATTGGCATCGGCGGCACAACGACTTGGCCTTGAGTCCGTAAACGCGGAACTGAGCGAATCGTGAGTAAACCAGTGCGCACCGCGGGCCCTCGCTCCCCATCACTTTTCGCGTCGCGCGTGTCGGAACCGCTCGCTGCGCGACTGCGCCCGCGTTCGCTCGACGAATACGTTGGTCAACAACATTTGCTCGCTGCAGGAATGTCGCTGCGTCAGCAACTCGCGCGCGGAGTTGTTGACTCAATGATTTTGTGGGGGCCGCCAGGTGTCGGGAAGACAACACTTGCGCGTTTGTTCGCGCAGTCGGCCGACGCGGCGTTCGTTTCGTTTTCTGCAGTGAGCGATGGCGTTGCGCGCGTGCGGGAAATAGTGGCAGAAGCAGAAGACCGTCGCGATACAGGACGCGGCACCATTCTGTTTGTCGACGAAATTCATCGTTTCAACCGCGGACAACAGGATGCGTTTCTTCCGCATGTAGAAGCGGGCACCGTCGTTCTCGTTGGTGCGACAACTGAGAACCCGTCGTTTGCGTTGACAGGCGCGTTACTCTCGCGCACGCGAGTGCTTGTACTCGAAGCAATTGGCGCTGACGATTTGATGGCGCTGGTTGATCGCGCGCTTGGTGACAGCGAACGCGGGTTAGGTGCGCGCAACATCACTATCGCGAGCGCCGCGCGACAACTCATCGCCGAACTGGCAGATGGCGATGCGCGTCGATTGCTCAATTCACTCGAGGCCGCATCAACGCTCGTTGATGACGGCGGCGTCATCGACCGGGATCAAGTGCAAGCCGCGGTACAGCGACGCGTTCCGCAATACGACAAGAGCGGAGAAGAGCACTACAATCTTATCTCTGCGTACCACAAGGCGGTTCGCGGAAGTGATCCGCAAGGCGCGCTCTATTGGCTCGCGCGCATGATCGAAGGTGGTGAAGACCCACGCTATCTCGCGCGACGTATGATTCGCATGGCCGCTGAGGATATCGGCCTCGCGGACCCTCAAGCACTGGCATTCACGATTTCGGCCGCCGAGATGTACGAGCGGTTGGGATCACCTGAGGGAGAACTCGCGTTGGCCGAAGCGGCGGTTTACCTCGCAACGGCTCCCAAGTCGAACAGAGTCTACGAGGCGTGGGGCGCAGCGCTGGAAGCGGCGCGCAACTCACCCGCTGCGAAAGTGCCACTCCATCTTCGCAACGCCCCCACCGGGCTTATGAAGGAACTCGGCTATGGCACAGGGTACCAGTACGCGCACTCGGCTCCCGACGCGTTTATTCCGCAGGAGTATCTTCCCGAGAGCTTGCATGGCGCCACCTTTTATGAGCCCGGCCCATTTGGTTTCGAAAAGGACATCGCGAAACGACTGGCGTGGTGGGCGGCAAAGCGCGACGAACTCTCACGCGCACAACCAAACGATACTGGAGATTCCTCTTGAACAAGATCATGAAGCGCGTCGCGCTCGGATTGCTTGCCGTTGCTGCAGTTGGATGCGCCGCATTGGGACGCGCAACATTTGCAGAACCGGTTGTTCGGTTGAGAAACGTTTCTATTACCGGTCTTGGTTTGCAAGGCGGCACTTTGGATGTGCATCTTTCCGTGTACAATCCGAATCACTTCAACCTCGATGCGTTGAAGATGACGTACAAAGTTGACGTGGATTCGATTCCCGTTGGCGACGGCGAACTTGGCAATCGCTTTGTGGTGCCTGGGAGTGATTCGTCGGAGGTGCGCTTGCCGGTGCGATTTACCTACGCAGGTCTCGGTGCCGCCGGACAATCGCTGATTCGCTCCGGCACTATCAATTATCGGGTTCGCGGCGACTTCACCGTGTCAACGCCCCTTGGAAATTTCACTCGACCCTACGATCAGAAAGGCAGATACAACAGCGTGTCTGGAGTTGGACGATAGGCTGTTTTGATTACGGCATGAACAATTGCACGAAAGTGCATTCTCTACTTCGAGGTTGCAGCCATTAAAGGGGAACCGATTTCTCTGAAGACGCCCATTGAACGGGCAATTCTGGTATCAGCACCGCTCAAACGCAGTGCAGCAAAGCTGCACGCCGATGAATACGTCGAGGAGTTGGCGCGACTGGCCGACACGGCGGGCGCTGAAGTCGTGGGATATGTAACGCAGCAACTCGATCGTCCGCACGCCGCGACCTATTTGGGCAGCGGAAAGGTTGAAGAACTCAAGCAACGCATCGACGAGTTGAAGGCGACGCTTGTGATTTTCGACGACGAGTTATCGCCCGCGCAAAGCAAGAATGTCGAAACATTGATCAACACGCGCCTGATGGATCGCGCGGAACTCATTCTCGATATTTTCGCGACGCGTGCACGCTCAAACGAAGCGCGTGTGCAGGTTGAACTCGCGCAGCTGGAGTACATGCTGCCGCGCTTGAAACGCATGTGGACTCACCTGGATACCATGAAAGGTGGCATCGGTATGCGCGGTCCGGGTGAAACTCAGTTGGAAAGCGATCGCCGGCTTATTCAAGCGCGTGTGCGTGTTTTGAAAGAGCGGTTGCACGATGTCGAGCGGGCGCGTGATCAGCAACGCCACGGCCGCGACGCGCATTTCCGCGTAGCTCTCGTCGGTTACACCAACGCGGGCAAGTCTTCCGTGTTGCGCGCGTTGTCGAATGATCGCGAAGTCTTTGTTGAAGACCGTTTGTTCGCCACGCTCGACCCACTCACCCGCGAAATCGACCTCGGCGAAAACTACAAGGCGCTACTCACCGATACCGTTGGTTTCATTCGCAAGTTGCCCCACCATCTCGTTGCGTCGTTCCGCGCGACGTTGGCGGAAGCCCGTGAGGCCGATTTGCTGCTGCACGTGATTGACGCAAGCCATCCAACCTGGGAAGCACAGCGCGATGTTGTGCACGAAGTGTTGAACGACTTGGGATTGTCCGAGAAGCCACAATTGCACGTTCTCAACAAGATGGACGCGGTGCCGGAAGACCAGCGTGAAGCACTACAAATTCGCGTGCGCAACATCATGCCCGATTCCGTCTTCGTTTCAGCCCTGGAAGTGAACGGTTTGATAACGCTGCAAGACCACATTCGCACTGCGATGCGAAACGTGCGTCCCCTGTACGAAATTCGCGTACCGGTTGCGAACGGAAAAATGCTGGCCGAAGTGCATCGTGATGGTGAAGTGCTGGATCAACGCCACGATGGCGAGTCGATGGTTGTTCGTGCTCGTCTGGACGAGCGCGCGATTGGAAAGCTTCGTCATGCGGGTGCTCGCGTGATGGTGGTGCCGCGAGGCGCTCCGCAAAAGTTTCCGGAAGTGGAGCCATCGTTGACGTAGCAATCGTGTCATTCACATAAAAAAGCGGGCCGCCAATGGTGAAGACTGGCGGCCCGTTTTCATGAATTATTGAAGTGGGCGTGCAGGGACTCGAACCCCGGACCTCTGCTGTGTGAAAGCAGCGCTC
>JBDUAX010000560.1:0-2915 GCA_040004455.1 Gemmatimonadaceae bacterium | reverse complement strand
ACTTGGCCGTTTTCGACGTTTCTCGGTGCGGAGGTTAGAAACTTGACGGCTCGCAATATGATGACGCTTCGGCAACTTGGGTTTGCAGCGGTAGGGGCCTTGGCTGTGCCGGCGTTACTTAGCGCGCAAGCCCAAAATCAACGCCCCCCGGAAAAGGGTGCGGCGTTCATTCTGGTAACGGCATTCAAGAGTGCGGATCGAGGCCCCAATAACAACATTGGCGCTCAGGCTGCGGACGCATTGCGCTCCAAAATCAGCTCCGAGATTCCGTTCAAGTTGGTTTACGTCATTCCGAAAGAGCGCATTACTCCGCAGCTCGAAGCCTCTGGATTTTCGACTACCGAAGGACTCGCGCTTCACGACATGAGGGCGTTGGGCGGCCTGCTTCGCGCCGACGAATACATCGCGGGCACCGCTGTGCGTACTCCAGCGGGCGGAGTCAGACTCACGGCTGACCTTATTGAAACCCGCGACATAACATTCCGCCAACCACTCGGCACCTTCGAAGGGCCGAAAATGGACGTGGCAATGACTGCGCTGGTCAAGGAATTGAAAGAGGCCCTGAAGCAGATGGAAGGCGAAACAAAATGCACCAATCTGGCGCGCGATAAGAAATTCCCGGAAGCTATCGCCGCTGCCAACGCAGCCATCACCGCGTATCCAAGGGCCACTTTAGCGCGTAACTGCCTGGCCAGCGTACTGAGCGCGTCGGGTGCAAAGCCCGCAGAAATTTTGAAGGTCACGCAGGAAATCACCAGAATCGATCCCAGCAATAACCCGGCGTTGAAGCTGCAGGCAGCGGCTTACGACAGCCTGAAAATGACAGATTCCCTTGTCACAACGCTGACGAATCTGTTGCGCACCGATATGAACAACGCCGTGTTGCAGAATACCGTCATTCAGAAGATTGCTGAATCGACCAACCCTGGCATTGCGCGTCCAATTGTCGACACGGCCGTTGTGCTCAACCCGGGCGACCCGGACTTGCTCAAGCTTCGCTGGCTGATTTTGTCGGCCGTGAAAGACTACAAGGCGATGATTGCGCAGGGCGAGGAGCTGGTGAAACTCGACACATCGTTTGCCGATAGCGCGTATTATCGCCGCACATCGTTGGCGTTCATTGCCGATAGCCAGCCGTTGAAGGCGGCTGAAGCGGCCGCGCGCGGACTCGCGAAGTACCCAGCGAGCCAGGTTTTGACTGCGTTGGAAATTCAACAATTGCAAAAAGCTGGACAGCAACAGCAAGCGCTGGAAAAGTTGGACAAGGCACTCGCCAACAAGGTTGCGGTTGAAGACGCTGGCGCAATTCGACTCAGCCTGCTTCGAGACTTGAAGCGAGACGCCGAAATTCTACCTGCGATCAAGGCAATGATTGCGGCCGGTGACACCACGACCACCTTGCGACAGAACTTGTTTGCACAGCTCCAGGCGGATGCAAGAGTGCCCCTGGCAGCCGCAACTAATCTCGCCGATTCCGTAACCGCATTCCGCAAGGGTCTGGAGCTGATGTTTTACGCAGATAGCGTAATCAAGACCGGAGCCCAGGTCGCTGAAACGCAGTTCCGCGTGGGTGGTGCGCAGCTGCAACTCGGTAACGCGCTTTACCAGCAGGCGGGCGCCATGTTTAGAGTGCCGGCCACCAAGGCGCAGGCCTGCCCGGTTGCAAAGGAAGCAAAGGATCACATTACGGAAGCTCAGATTTTGCTACCCAAGGGCGGTTCGTTTAATGCTCAGTTGACTACGCAATTCATGGGCTACGTCATGCAGCTCGGACCTGGTATCGACTCCCTGCTGCAACAGCTCAAGTGTAGTTAATTTTCGTGAATGGTTTACCGCGAGCCCGCTGTCATTCGACAGCGGGCTCGCGTTTTTCTGCGTACACCGCGCACAAGATCACAACTGTGCGGTATAAGGTGAAATGCACATTGCACGCGTTACACATGTCGCTTGACGCTACGCCTCGCACACCACTAACATGCCGCGCCTCTCTATAACCACGGTGTGAGCCCGGTTCGTACTAGCCCATCCGGGCGCGCAGGCGCCTATCATATTCCCGTCCTCCTCGCGGAGGTCGAAACACTGCTCGCCAACGCGACCAATGTGCTCGACTGTACCCTCGGCGGCGGTGGCCACAGCTCGATGTTTCTCGAACGCGGCGCTCGCGTTACAGGCATTGATCGCGATCCGCGCGCGCTCGCCGCAGCACGCGAACGGCTTGCTGAATTCGAACGCATTGGCCGCTTCCGCGCACTCCTTGGCAACTACGCTGAGTTGGGTGAAGCCGGCCTCGCGCCCGTTGAGCATTTCGACGGCATTCTCCTCGACCTTGGTGTGTCTTCGCACCAGTTCGACGATCTCGCCCGCGGCTTTTCCTTCAGGGAAGGTGCACCGCTCGACATGCGAATGGGCGAAGACGCTGGTCTCGACGCCGGAGAATTGCTGAACACCATCGACGAAGTCGATCTCTCGGCGCTCCTGCGTTCCTACGCCGACGAACCACGCGCCGCTAAACTCGCGAAGGAAATCGTGCGTCGTCGTGAACGCCGACCGTTTGCTACCGCCGATGATCTCGTCGATGCAATTCGCGCGGTGCTTGGTCCGCGCAGTGGCGCACCTGAATTTGCGCGCATCTTTCAGGCGGTCCGTATTGCGGTTAACGACGAATTGGATGGACTGGAACGCGCGCTTCCGCGTTTGCGCGACCGGCTCACACCGGGGGGTGTGCTCGGCATCATCAGTTATCACTCTGGCGAAGATCGGCTGGTGAAGCAGGCATTTCGCAACTGGAGCACCGATTGCATTTGCCCACCAAAACAAATGCAGTGTACCTGTCGCGGAGTTGCACTCGGCGAAACCCTTACGCGGAAACCGATATCCGCCGCTGAAGATGAAATTGTAGTAAATGCTCGTGCACG
>JBDUAX010000559.1:0-2924 GCA_040004455.1 Gemmatimonadaceae bacterium | reverse complement strand
AACGTCGGTTGACATCGCTCTCCGATGTGTTCGCGTTAGGCATTGTGATGTTTGAATCGCTGACGGGATACCATCCTTACCAGCGTAACCAACATAATGTGGGTACCGTTCGGCCAAACGCGTTGATTGCTGCGCCGAATGCTCCACGAGCTCTCACGAACCTTATCGACGGGATGCTGAATATACGCACTGCGTTCCGTCCGTCACCAGCGAACGTCGGTCAGACGTGCAGTGACATCATTACACAACTACAACCATAGGACGCATGTTTTACTACAATTTGAATTATCAATTTGCGCTTCCCGAAGGTTCGCCCCACGGCGGCGGAAGCATTATCGTCGCGTCCGCCATGACGCATCAGCAGCTCGTTAGGCGCCAAACTAAGAAAATTCCACACCTTGCTCGGAAGTTGTTTGATCCACAGCTCTATTTGAGCGGTCTCGATGTCTCCACTGCGAAGTCGGCAATCGAGAAGCTAGCAACGCATCCGTGGTTTTGCGTCCAGAAAGTGGCACCATACGATTCTAACGCGACAACATTGCTCGATTGGAAAAAAGCCTCCGCAGAAGAGATTCGTGGCCAGTGGACGAAGACGGTCCCCGAAGCTGATACTGAGATAAAAAGCGCGATCGTCGCAGCAGTCACATTGCAGATACAATTGGAAGTTGAGAGTATTATTCTTCCGGTACCGCTCATCGAAACGCCACATGACGGATTCGATACGGCGGCGAATTGGATTGACATCGGCATCGCGGTCTGCAAAGAACTTGCGGTTAAACAACCCGTTTATGCGACACTTGCGATTCCCGATTACATCTTGAGAATGGCCGCGAGTGTCCGAGAGCCGCTTCTAAATGCAGCGACGGGTCACGTCACGGCTCGTGCCCGACTGGCTGGGGCGTACTTGGTTGTCGAGCAGGGTAGTGAATCCGGTTACGTCCTTAAGAGCGCCGATACATGCGCGGCAATTCTGACAATTGTTGACGATTTGGTGCGCGGCGGAAAGAAGAAGGTCATTGTTAATTATGCCGGACCATTCGGCGTTGTCGCTGCCGCGCTCGGCGCGACGATATGGGCAAGCAATTTTTATCGCAAGGCGCGCAGAATGCGATTGAACGATTTCGATGACGCAGGGGGTATGGTCTTTCCGCGCTACTTCAGCGCGCCCTTGCTAGGTGACGTTTCGCCGGATGGCGATCTTGACCTCTTGGCACAGTCCGGCGCGTTCAAACTCGTGGAAACGGCCACAGCTGCAGCGGCCACGTTGAACGCCGCACTGCGCGCAAAGCAACGAGTGAGTACAGTGCCGGCGTGGGCATACGAACAAAACAATCGGACCGCGTCCTGGCTTCACTACAACGAAGTCATGATGATGCTGGCGACGGCAGTCGATGGAACTTCGCCCGAAAAACGCGTGGCCGTCATGCACGAGCAGCTGCGAAACGCAGCTGCATTAGCGAAAACACTCAAAAGCAGCAAACCGGGCCTAAGCCAAAGGTCAGACTTGGATCATCAAGAAACCTGGTTGCGCGTTTTTGAGCAGTGGATGCAGTCCGCCGGCCAATCACTCACACCATGAACGCCCAACACGAAGCCCGGTGCAAGACGCTGCGACGCGGAGTGCGGCACGTGCACGTTGTGGATTGCGTTCGTTTCCTGAAGGTGCGTGAATTAGCTGTTCGATTCGGTCGCCGTCGCATACAATCAAGCCTACTCGATTTTCAGTAAAGTTTTTTTCGCAATCTGGCGTAAGGACAAATTGGTTTGCGTCCATCGCCACGAACGCTCGGTCACAAAAGGTCTTGTACGCAGTTGCTTGCTCTAATGCCTCACGCCATCGCGTTAACTTCGCCTCGATGGCAATTATTTCTATGTCCAATACCTGCTCCGCGAAACGCGTCGCAACCGCTGTGTCTGCGTACGTCCAGTCAACTAAGCCCGCATGATGAAGTTTTTTCAGCGAACGTGCCGTTGAAGTTGCATTAAGTCCGAGTTGCTCCTGCAGCTCGGCGATCTCGCTGGTCCCGCAGTCCGTCAAGAAATGCACGAGAAACGAATCGACAAGTCCTTGGGGAAAATCGTTATGGCACACCGCGACAGTGAAATCATCTGGTACGATCCCAATCAGAAGATCCGGAATAACACCGCCGAACATCGGTTCGCGGAGAATTTGGAGACGATCGGATTGTAAGCCGAGGGCATCGTAGACACCGCACGCCAGCGGCTGCAGCATGTCGCGCTCGAATCGAAACGGAACGCCCCGTTGGATAGATTCGGAATTAGCGACTGATTCTGACGCGTTTTTCATTTCGAAGGCATTCAACGCTCGCCCAAGTATGCACGGAGAAGTCGTTGAAATGAATTCGTCAATCACGGTTGATGGCGTCATCCCGAAGCCCTTCAAGGCGTGAAAAGATGTGGCGGACCGTGGCCGTTGGCCTCTTCGCTCCGCCGTGCGAGTTGCAACTGAAGGTAAGACACTGAACACACGCTTGGTAAAGCGTGTTCGGAGAGACTGCTCCCAAAAGCACAAGGCCGAATGTAAGCCGAAGCAACTCAGGAAATCAATATGTTGCGGTGACGCGATCCTCAGCGAATATCCGCGAGATCACAGGAGGCTAAGTATTTCACAATCGCGTCTTCGTTACTGCATTCCTTACATTCTTGACAGGTGCAATGCAACGCCGAAGAGCCATCCAGCGGTCCGTCCGAAGTTTGTCGATCGAAAAGCTACGAACGTTGTTGACGTGCATTGCTACACTGGGAAGAGTTCCGATAAAGAACTGAGATCGTGGTTCTGTTCGATCGCGCAGCGCGGGAGCGTCCGTCACTTGGCTCGCGGCCCTCTCTGCCAATATGAGTGAGACATTGATCGCCATTTAGTTTAGTGTATCGAGGGGGATCGAGGATGTGCCGTTGTCTCT
>JBDUAX010000138.1:0-9811 GCA_040004455.1 Gemmatimonadaceae bacterium | reverse complement strand
AAAGCGGTGAAGGGAATCTCATCGGTAGCCGACAACGCGACCGTCGCTCCGCCACCACCGCCGGTCGTTATCTCAGCGGACGATGCACTCAAGATGACTGTTGCCGCCGCGCTCAAGGACTACTCGACAGTCAGCGCCGATATCAAAGACGGTGTTGTGACGCTCACCGGCAATATCAAGAAGGCCGATCTGCCAAAGATGATGCAGGCGTTGAACGCGCTGCATCCGAAAAAGATCATGAACAAAACCACCATCGCCAAGTAACGCGCGCGCCCGCCATTACACCAATACCCAAACATGCCAACGCTAGAACAGAAGTACGCGGAATTAACATCGGCCGCGACTGCGAGCGGAGTTCAGAATCTTGCCGTGCGCGCGCAGGATGACGTGCTCTACATCGATGGTGAGACACCGTCGGGTGCAGTTAAAGATCAGTTGTGGGCGATCTACGACAAGCTTGATCCGGACTTTCGTAGCGGCGACCTCGTTTTGAATTTGACTGTGTCACAAGCCGCGCCGTCCACACGGCTCAAGGTCACGACCGAAAGCTCCAACCTCAACATCCGGAAAGGGCCGGGCACCGATCAGCCAATCATTGGCAAGGCCGCGCACCACGCCGAAGTAACCTTGCTCAGCAAGTACAACGATGAGTGGGCGTTGATTCGCTCGGACGATGGTGTTGAAGGATATTGCTCGAATAAATATTTGACCGCTAAGTAACCCGAACGATGAAAAGGCCCGGCGCGGTGCCGGGCCTTTTCATTTACCGGAAAACGAATGTCGCTGACCCCAGCGTTATTAGTTCACAACGCTGATCGGTGTCTGGTGCGGCGCAGTTTCGCAATGAACTGCATCGCCGAGGTGGCTTAGAGCATCCGTTCGCACAGCGACGCGATTGAGGGAACACACGAACGCAAGTCATTGTCGGCCGCGCGCATCCGTCACACGCCCCGCCAACATCGCACGCGCCTCGCGCAACTCCGGCAACGCCGAATCACCGCGCACAAAACGATCCGCGTAACCCTTGTACGCCTCGCGCGCCGCAACGCTGTCACCCATTTGCCGCGCGAGCCGCGCAATGCGGACAGGCGCGCGCAGCCATTCGTCCTGCACCTCGTAGCCGAAGTACACAGCGCCAGTCAACGCACGCAGTTCGACCATCGCCGAGTCGGGATGACCAAGCAAGACGTATGCCTGCGCGCGCAGTGAGCGCACCCAAGGCAGCATAATCGAATCAGAAACCTGTGATAGTTGCATCAGCGCTTCGCGCGGCTTGTGCGCCGCGAGAGTAATCTGCGCGTTGAGCAATTCGCGATTGGACACTTCGCGCTGCAAATCTGAATGCCGGTTTGCCACGACCCGTGCGTTGGCGCTTGCGAGATCAAGCAACCCGGCGCGCCCATCAGCATGCGCTTCCATGATGAGGAAAGCCGATGCCAACGACAGTGCGGCTTGTCGCGCGTGCGCCACGCGTAATACTTCACGCGCGCGCGCGCTGTCACCCAATGTCAGCAGTGCCTCACCTTGTATGACAAGATTCCTCCATTCAGCAATCGTGTCGTTGGCGGCTCGCGTAAGTGCAATGGCAGAGTCGAGATTTCGAACGGCGTCGCTGTATCGCCCCTCAGTCATACCGAGATAGGCAAGCGATCGAAATCCGCGCGCGCGGAGACTCGGCTCGTTACGACCAAGCATTTTCCGGAAAACGGTGTCGGCGGCGAGCGCTCCACGAACGCGCCACATCGCTGCACCCCATTCATGGTTGAGGCTCGTCGTGAACATCAGCGATGAATCGGCGTGCCATGCGTGCGCGTACGACGCAATCGCCGCCGGAAAGTCGGCGAGAAACTGCTCGCAGGTTGCAAGGTTGATGTGTGCGTTCGCAAACATCGAGTCGAGTGCCAGTGCACGCTGCAGCAATTCAATTGCTTGCGGGCACTGCCGATGCCGCATCAGCGTGGTGCCAGCCGTGTACCACGATTCGCGCGACGGGTACTGCTCCGCAATTTTGCGCACGAGTTCATCTTCGCGCGATTCTGGGCCGCGGTATCGCGCCTCGCGAAGTCGAAGGGCGAGCTGTTCGCGCGGCGTCAGGCGATCGGCGAGACGCAGTGCGTGATCAAGGCTTGCGTTGCCCAACGCCTGATTGTTGGTCGACACGAAGTAGAGGTCGGCCAATGCGACGTGCGCGAGTGCAAAATTGGAATCGAGCGCAATGGCCCGGCGGAAGTCATCACCGGCAATACCGTATTGACCGTGAATCCACGCCCGCTGTCCGTCGGCGTATGCTTGCAGAGCTTCGAGCGAACTGGTAGTAATGCGCGGAAGGGCGTTTGGCATGGAGCGAACGGTATCTGCGCGCTCGCCAAGCGAACGACGCACGCGCAGCATCAGCGCATCGATTCCCGCAATGATGCGCGCTCTGTTGGCGACGTGCTCGCTGCTGGCAAACAAGTCGCGCCCGTTAACGGGATCAACCGCGCGGGCCGTCAGCAAGTATTCCTGGTCGAAACGTGCAATACTCAACACCAGCACGGCCGCGAGGTTTTCGCGGGCAGCAACTTCTCGCGCCAGCGTTTCGTCGAGCAGCGTATCAGATATGGGTCGCGACATGAGCCGCAGTGTTTCGCGAACGCGCGTTCGTGAAAACACGTCCACCTGTCGCGACTCCTGCAATGCCACCGTCGCAGCCGGATAGAGCGCGCGATTAAACAGCGAATCGCCCGTGAGGTTGACAATGTCTGCCAACAGTACGGGGCCCACTCGCGTGCCCGTGCGATGTGCACGCGACATCGCGAATCCTGCACCCGCAATGAGCACAACCAGCAGCGACGCGGCAACCAACGTGGCACGTGGGGAGGCCCACCATCCCGCCCGCCCGCGCGCCGCGCGTTCCAGCTCTGCACGGCGGCTTGGTGCCACTAACTCGGCCGCAATGCGTTGATTGGTTTCACTCGGAAATTCGTAACGCGCGCCCGATGGCGAACGCCGCAACACCCGGCGCGACAACAACTCGCCAATTGCTTCCTGAAATTGTGCTGCCGAGAGTCTGCTCATTGCTTCGAGCAGCTCGACATTGGTGCGCGGATCGGCAATGGCGGCAGCGTCGGCAACGCGCCTTGCCGACGGAGACAATGCATCGTGTTGCGCGCGAACGGTCTCGCGAAGCAGCGCGGGCAGCGGCAAAGTGTTGTATTCAACATCGTTGACTACGCGCCAATGCCCGGCATTGTCCGGCGCGATGTTGCCGTCGCTTGCGAGTTGCGTGAAGAGCAATTGCACGAGCGACGGATTTCCACCGCTCACCCGATGCAACTGCGCCGCGAGTCGTGTGGCGGAGTGTCCGTCCAGCGGCACCATCGACGCAATCATCGCCAATGTTTCGGTTTCTGATAGTGCCGACAATGTCACACGTTCAACGCTATGGTCGGTTCCACCAACGCGATGGTGTCCATCAACAAGCTCGCTCGCGGCCCACGCATCGCCGCGGCCGGTAAGTACGAGCAACACGCGCGGCGGGGGACGCCGAACCAATGATGCAAGCAATGCCAGGCTTGCGGCATCGGCGTCGGGTGCATCATCAACAACCAGCAATACCGGTGCTTCGGCCGCGACTTCAGTGAGAACACGTGCCAGATGTGCAGCAAGATCGCTCGTGACCCCCGACGGTAAATTCCGGAAGTGCTCACGTACTTCGGGCGCGACTTCCGCCAACGCCGCGAGAGCTTCCGGTGGGGCCGCGGCGGCTCCTGGCGCGTCTGCGATTTGCACAATCAATGAGCGCAATGTCGCGTAATCGCGCGTGCGTTCGGCAGCAAAGGCGCGTGTCAGCACCACAACATTTCTGGCACGCTCCTGTCGCACACCGCGCGCGAATTCTTCCGCGAGCCGCGATTTTCCAAAGCCTTCGTCCCCTTCGATAACGACGACGTGGCCACTTTCGTGCGAGTCGCGAACCGCACGCCACGCACTGCTCAACGCAGTGAACGCAGCGCTTCGCCCTACGAGATCGGGGGATAGCAGTGCGCGTACATCGCTGCGCACCGCCACCCGCGAGTCTTGCTGCGACGCATCGCGCACGCTCGCGGTTGATGTCGGCGTCAAGCTTGCAACGGACTTTCCGAGACGCAGAAATTCCGCCGACGGTGCTTCACCGGTTTCAGCGCGAAGGCGAACAGCCGACTCCGCGTAATGCGCGGCGGCATCCGTTCCCCGCCCAGATGCCCGAAGCGCGTTCACCAAAGCAATCGCGGCTCGCTCATCGCCCGGCAGGTATTGCACCCAGCGTTCGGCCACCGCAATCGTCGCGTTCCATTCGCCTGAAGAAAGATGCAGCCGCACGCATTGATCGCACGCGCCAGCGAAGCGCGCCCGCAATAGCACACGCTCGGCGTCGAGCCAGCTGCGCCATCCTTCATCACCTATGTCATCGAGACCGGCGAGAAAGTCGCCGTTCCAGAGCTTCACCGCCCCGCTGAAATCGCCGGCGGAAGTCAGCTCGTCGAACTCGTTGGCATCCACGTGCAGCGCGTGCTCGCTGAGCTGAATGTTTGGACCATCCGCATCGAGCGCGACGCCGAGCGACTGCCGCAGCTCGGAAAGGGCTTGGCGGAGTGATTGTCGGGCTGGCGCGTCGGCGCTCTGGCCCCACAGCAATGCCGCGAGCGATTCGCGCAGAGATGAGCGGCCGCGTTGTCGCGCCAGGTATGCGACGAGCGCGAGCGGCTTGCGACGTCCCCCAAGCAGCGGAACGTCGCCATCACGCAGGTTCAGTTGTCCGAGCGTTCGGAGCGTCAGCATTGAATGTGCAGGTCTATGTCAATCAACGATTTGACGCTTGCGTTGACGACGAATTGCCGCTGTCGAAAGAACTTCGCACCGATTGGATGAGCGCGCCAGACCGACTGCTGCGCGACAGGTGACCACCAAACCGAAGACGTTATGAGCGAGACAAATCAGCGTCCCGAACCGAGCATGCGGTTCGGATACTACATGCTCCAAACCCGAACGCGGAGCGACGATGCCGAGCGTGCTTTGCACATGACACTTGAGGACCTCTCCACCGGGGAGAAGCACGTTTTCGCTTCGAACGCCGAATTCGGAAAATTTCTTGACCATTGGAGGACACAAAAATGACCACTCCATCAAAGATGGGCCGAACAATTCTGGCTGCACCAATTTGGCGTGACGCAACGTCACGTTGCGCGATGATCGTGTTTGGGGCAGCACTGGCGGGTTGTGGTGGTGGCGCCGACAGCGGCGGCACAACCGGACCTCAAACTCCGGCCGTTGTTGCGTCGGTGAGTGTGACCCCATCAGCACCAGCACTGCTGGTTGGGGGAACCGTCGACTTGGCCGGCACGCCGCTCGATTCTCACGGTGCGACGTTGAGTGGTCGCACTGTTGCCTGGAGCAGCAGCAACAGCGCGGTTGCGTCGGTTTCGACGACTGGAACTGTTACTGGAATTGCACCAGGCAGTGCAACCGTGAGCGCAACTGTTGGAAGCGTGCGCGGTGATGCGTCAGTCACGGTTGCGCTGCCGGCGGGCAAGGCAATAACCGTTGCTGTTGCAACAACCGCGTTGTTCACCGCCGATACAATGACTGTGGTTGCGACCGTGCGTGATGCGGCCGGCGCAATTATTGTTGGCAAGCAGGTGCAATGGACGTCGTCGGCATCTGCCATTGCAACTGTGTCTGCGAATGGCAAAGTGACCGCGCTGAGCGTGGGCGTAACGGATGTGTCGGCGCAAGTTGACGGTGTGAGCACAAGTGTGCATCTCGATGTGCAACCGCACGTAGTGACCGATGTTGCGCACGCGACGTCAAAGATGTTTGACAAGACCGGTGGGACAGTGTCGACGACAACCGCTGCCGGTGCAACAATCACGTTGAGTGTACCCGCCGGCGCGATTGGTGCAACACCGCTTCGCATTACTGTGACGCCGCTTACTGCGCTCAAGGGATTGCCGCGCGACGCGCAAATGATCAGTGCCGTCAAACTCGAACCGTCGGGAACGAAATTTCAAAAACCGATCACGTTGAGCATTCAGGGCGCAGGCGTTGTGCAAAACGGCAAGGTGCTTGTTGGTTTTATTGCGTCCGACACGGCGGGAGATGTCTCACTGTTGCCGGCGCATGTGGTTGGCAATGCCATTCAAATTCTCGTGCCACACTTCAGTATCATTGGCTCCGGTGCGGTGTTTCCGCCGGAACTCGCAGACCTTGAGCACCCAGTTCCCACCGACGCCGCCGGCAGCAGTCCCGCGTTGCTGCAGGACGTGCTCGCCCACCCCGCTCTCACGTCGGTGGAGCAGCAGGATCTCATAATCCTGGAGTTGCAAAAGTGGGGGAATCGGATCACGAAGCTGGCGAAGGACGCTCTCGACAGCGACGCCTTGCTCGTCGATGTAATTCCGCAATACAATTATTGGAGATCGATGGTTTTGTATATGGAACAAGCGCTGGAGATTCCGGCGGGCTCCTTATACAAATTCGAGAGGATTTCGTCTACAGATTCCGACATGCAGTACAATCTCGAATTGGCGCTTGAAAACGCGATCGGCCGCGCGAATGGCGCGTGTCTTCTTCTCCATGACATTCACCAGATTCGAGCGGTGATGTTCTGGCAGGGGCAAGCGCAGGACCTGGGTATTGCTACCGATACGTTCGGCAGCGCACTCAAGCGACCCGCAGTCATTGCCGGTTTGTGTGCAAGAGTGGTGCTGACGGATACGCAATTTGGGGTGGACTTGCAAGCCGGCGAGGGCAGCCTGGTGCGCTTGCGGTGGGGAGTGCGTTTCTCCAATTCACCCGCAGTAGTGAACATGGAGTTACCGTTTGACGCACTGATTACCGGTAGTGAGACCGTGCAGACGCCGCGCGGCAAGACCGATACCGATGGCTTCGCCGACTTCCTGGTCCTTCCCAAAGGCGGCGTCGATCTCAGTATTTCCGGAACAACGTGCTTGCCCCCTGGAGATGTCGATGCAACCGACATCTGCACGCCGTTCTCTGTTCAACAATCCGTGCCAGTCGCGCTCACGTTTGGCGGCACACTCGGCAGCGGCACCGTTGGTATTGCATACACGGGCACACTTCAGGCCACCGGTGGCAGCGGCATCTATCAATTCAGTCTCAAGGCGGGAACGTTGCCTGCCGGTCTGCAGTTGGTTGCGAATGGTGCAAGCCTGACCGTGCGCGGAACACCAACTGCCGGGGGCACGTTCGCATTTACTGTGCGATTGACTGCCGGAACGCACACCGTCGATCGTGCTTTCGCGATCGCTATCACCGGAGTCCTTCCCGTTGCCGGGTGGCAAGACGATGGATTTGTCTGGCACTTTCATTGTCCCCAAGCCGGTTGCACGCAGCCGCGCGGCCTGCGCTTCGAGATTTATCGCGCCAACGACGGTACAACGCGCGCACGTGCGTTTCAGCCGGTACTCGGGTTCCCCACCGCCTTCCTGCTGTTCGACATCGCGATCTCGACGAACAATGGCGTCGATTTCAGCGGAAGCGAAGCAATTCCTTCAAGTCTGGGAAATCAATTTTTCTTTGCAGGCTGGATCACGACTGTAAGCGGTACGATTCAGAGCGACGGCTCGCTCAGCCTGAGCTGGCGAGAGGATTCGAACGATGGTTCCGGCGCCGCGTCAATGACCGGTGACGGCGTGTTGTCGAAACGTTAGCGAGCGTGTCCGCAGATAATTGACTTGCGTACGAATACCCGGCTGCTCGTATGAGTGGCCGGGTGTTTTACTTGAGAGAATGCCCGACTGTGATGAATTCGAACCGACGACAGTTATCTGACAATGCTCCGCGCCCTCACTCGTGTCCTCTTCGACGCCGTCATCGTCGCGCTCGCCCTGTTCCTCGCCGCCGGCACATTCGCGTGGTCCCGCGCGTGGATTCTTCTTGGCTTTCTGTTAGTCATTCGCGCGCTATCCGCCGTCGCAATTTTCCGCGTGAACCCCGCGCTGCTCCGTGAACGCGCGACCGTCCTCATCCATCGCGATCAACCGTTTATCGACAAGTTGATTCTTTTCGCGTTCATGACGACCGCATTCGTGTGCGTTCCCGCAATCGCTGCGCTCGATACGTTTCGCATGCAAGCACTCCCGCATCCGCCGCTCGCGCTCTCAGTCTTCGGTCTGCTGCTTTTCACACTCGGCTGGATCATCATCGCAGCCGCGCTTCGCACCAACGCATTCGCCGTTACCGTTGTACGACATCAACATGAGCGAGAACAATGCGTCGTCGATACCGGCGTCTACGCATTCGTGCGTCACCCGATGTACGCCGGCAATCCGCTCGTCAACGTCGGTCTCGCATTATGGCTGGGTTCGTACGCGGCGGCGCTGTTCGCAATCATCCCGCTCGCACTGCTGATGGCGCGCATTGCACACGAAGAACAATTTTTGCTTCGCGAATTACCGGGCTATCGCGAGTACACAACGCGTGTGATATACAAACTGATTCCCGGAATTTGGTAACTATCATCACGATTACATCAAATCGCGCGGCGGTGCGCGGTGTAACTCTTCCGGCATGCACCAACATCCACTTCATTCCGTAGCTTGCTGCGGGCACGCCTGAGAGGATCACGTATGACAGCCAAGAACACGATCTGTATCTGGTACGACCACGAGGCCGAAGCGGCCGCGAATTTCTACGCGCAAACCTTTCCCGACAGCAAGGTCAGCGCCGTGCATCACGCGCCGTCGGACTTTCCGGGTGGGAAAAAGGGCGACGTATTGACGGTCGACTTCACGGTGTGCGGCGTGCAGTGCATTGGCCTCAACGGCGGGAATGCGTTCAAGCAAAGCGAGGCGTTCTCATTTCAAATCGCCACTGACAATCAGGCCGAAACTGATAAATATTGGAATGCGATCGTTGGTAACGGCGGAGAGGAAAGTCAGTGCGGATGGTGCAAAGACAAGTGGGGTGTGTCGTGGCAGATCACGCCGCGCGTTCTTACTGACGCGATGGCCAAAGGTGGCGATGTTGCGAAGCGCGCGTTCGAAGCGATGATGCCGATGCAAAAAATCGACGTTGCAAAAATCGAAGCGGCGGTGCGGGGGAAGTAGTATTGCTGAATTCACTTTGACTCACGCACCCATGCCAAAAAAAGCCGCGCGCAAACCCACCTTTATCAATTTTCACATGCCGGCCGTAAGTTCACACGACCGACGCCAGATTTTCCAGGCGAAGACGCAACACAAACTTCGGTCGCGAAACTATCACCCAAACTCGGCGACATAATTTCGTATTCGTACGACTTTGGTGATGGTTGGGAACTGCAACTGCGCGTCGACGCTGTGGAACCAGTTGAGCGTACGTTCAATATCCGCAATGTCTCGCGCGCGCGCGCGCGGGCCCGCCAGAAGACAGTGGCGGGCCGCCGTTTTACGACGAATTCCTCGCGATTCTCGCCGATGCAAAGCATCCGGAACACGCCGAGCGTCTGAGTGGGCTGGTCCGCATTTCGACGCCGAGGCGATTGATTTGCGCATGACGAATCGCATGCTCGGGTTGCTGTTTCAGAGAGACTGAATAGCGCGCACCGATCACCCGTGTGATCGAGAACGCGCGAATAGTGGACTGGTCCCCCTTCCCCTCTAAACTATTAAATGATAGTATGATACTGTAGTTCGTAAATTGCAAACTTCAACCCGCCCACGCATGAAAGCGCACTGGTTCTTCATTCTGCTTTCCGTTTCCGCCGCGCCGCGCTATGGCACGGCCATTCAGGATGACGTACGTGAGCTCAGCGACGGAAGCGTGCGCCTGTGGCCGGCCACTCTATATG
>JBDUAX010000137.1:0-9812 GCA_040004455.1 Gemmatimonadaceae bacterium | reverse complement strand
GATCAATTTTCTGGAACGACGAAGTTGGAGTGCTCGGACTCACACAAACCGAGCGGCTCGCATTGGAAATTGCCGTGCATGAGGATGCTGAGCGCCAGTTGATTCGTGGTGAATTGAATGCACTCGAGACCGCGTGGCGTGATGCCGAGGAAATCGCAGCGATCAGCGATTCGTTGTTTGTAAATCCGGAGTTACTAAACGGCTAGGAATCAGTTTCATTTGCGAGGATGTGCAAACAGCACCTCGCCGTCGGCAATCACGTAAATCTCGTCATCATCGCTTCGCGCGTAGGCACCGCCACCAGTAAAGGTCGTAAAGGCAGGCAGAATTGCGCCACGTTTGCCGAGAACAAAACAGGGAAGTCTTAACGACTGTCTCGCGGCGCCGCGCAATGTAATGTGCGGATGCAAATGACCGGCAATTACGTAGCGTGTGTCGTGTGCACCCGGATGATGTTGCAGCGCAAACGGCCCCATAAGCAATGGTCCGTCAATGCACTCAAAATTCCAATCGGAAGGTGGATCGCCAGCACGCGTGTCATGATTTCCGCGAACCAGGGAGACGTGCAATGAAGAATTCGCTGCTCGCCATTCAGAAATTTCTCTGAACGTGCGTTCGCTCCGACCGTCTCTGGCGTGAATGAGGTCACCGATTACGACAAGTTGTTGTGCGTGCGTTGCGTTAAGCACAGCGGACAGCCGTTCGAGGTCGCTTTGCGTAACACCGGCCGGAACAGGAACACCGCGCGCGCGAAACGCAGCGGATTTTCCAAAATGCAAATCAGCGACAACGAGCGTTGAGAATCGCGAAATGAACAAAGCGCGTTCCGCAAGCAATTCAATTGATTCGCCGGCTACGTCGAGAGCGTGCAATGAACAATTTCTGGTCGCGGGGTGCAGAGCCTACTCTGTTGGCCTGAAAACCGTTGCTGCACCGGGCCGGCTCGCACGCTCGGCATGCACTGTCATGCGGCGTACGCGATCAACAAGTTTTTCCGTGCTGACTTTGGCCCGTGTGGAGTCTACCAATAGAGGAAACGCCAGCGGTGTTGGTCGGTCGACGTGCACGATGCGCACCGCACTTTCGCGCAAGCGTTGCAGAACGCGTCCCAGGCGGCTTGCTTCGAGCTGTCGTTCAAGGACTTCACGATTGGCTTGCTGAATCAGCAAGTTGTCAGGGTCGTAGCGAACAAACACGTCGTACAGCAATCCGCTTGACGCTTGTACCTGCTTCACCGATTTGGATTGGCCAGGATATCCCGCGAAAACCAGTCCGGCCACGCGAGCGATTTCGCGGAACTGCCGTCTGGCGAGTTCGGCTGCGTTCAGACTTTGCAGTATGTCCGCCAGTAAATGCGTTGAAGAAAATAATCCGTTTTCGATGGCTTCCTCAAGTGGGGCGGCATCGGGAGAAAGCAGTTCGAATCCGTAATCGTTGCACGAAAAGCTGAATGAAATTGGCGCGATCTGCGCCATGCGATACGCGAACAGCGCTGACAGTCCTTCGTGAACGAGTCGGCCTTCGAATGGATAAATCCAAAGACGATGCCCATCTCGTGTTTCGTTTCGTTCGATCAGCAGTTCGTCGAATTTCGGAATTGCCGATCGATTGGCTTGCAGCTCAAGCACCGGTTTTACGGCCTGCATATCCGCACCTTCGAAATCGCCAAGCCGAGCGCGCTCGAGTCTGTCGCGAACCGCAAGCGAAAGTTCGGTTGAGAGCGGCATTCGCGCGCCCGCCCAGCGCGGAATTGCGCCCTGAACGCTCTTGGCGCGACGAACATATGCGACAAGATCGCGCACGCGAACAAATTCCAGCGGTGTGCCCGAAAAGATGAATTTGTCGCCCGGCCTGAGCCGGGCAATGAAGCTTTCCTCAACTGAACCAATGCGACCACCGCGCAAATAGCGAACGGAAATAGACGCGTCGCTCACAATAGTGCCGATGTTCATCACGTGCCGTCTCGCAGTAAGCGCATTGGCAACGTGATAAACACCGTCAACACTTACCACCTTCGCATACTCCGGATACGCCTTAAGTGCGTTCCCTCCGCGCGTTATGAAATCAAGCACCCAGTCGAGCTCCACA
Source organism: Gemmatimonadaceae bacterium (assembly GCA_040004455.1). GTDB lineage: Bacteria > Gemmatimonadota > Gemmatimonadetes > Gemmatimonadales > Gemmatimonadaceae > Gemmatimonas. The sequence continues at coordinate 7,724 of JBDUAX010000137.1, read as the reverse complement.
TCGGTAAGTTCGAAAAACGCGCGGGTTGATCGCAATTCAGACAAAACTCCGTCGCGTGTGAACCCGCCGCCAACTGCGAGCGTGACGAGATGCTGCGCCAGCAAATCGAGCGGACGGTCAACTGGATCTCGCGATTCGATGTTTCCCGCCGCAATGGCGTCGCGAGCCGCTGCAACTTCGACCAGCTCAAATGCGTGCGTCGGTACGCAAACAATGCGTGAAGTTCGCCCAGGAGAGTGTCCGGAACGACCTGCGCGTTGCAACAAGCGCGCGACGCCTTTTGGACTTCCGATTTGCATCACCAAGTCCACGGGCGCAAAGTCGACGCCGAGATCGAGTGAAGAAGTTGCGACAACAACCCGATACCGGCCTGTTTTGAGACCGTCTTCAACATCTTGTCGCTGTTTGCGATCGAGCGAACCGTGATGAATGGCGGTGAACTCGAACCAGGTTGGATCGGCGGCAATGATTGATTGGAACCAGATCTCACATTGTGAGCGCGTGTTCGTGAACACGATTGCGCTCTCTGCCTGTCGCAATCGCGCCATCACTTGCGGCAGCAATTTCGTGTTTAGATGTCCGGCCCACGGAAAGTGCTCCATGGTTTCGGGAACGAGCGCCTCGACCTCAACGCTTTTCGGAACGAACCCTTGCACAAGACGGGCGGCATTCGGCTGTCCGGAGTCGTTCATGCCGAGCAGCGTGGAGGCCGCCTGTTGCAGGTTGCCGAGAGTTGCCGAGAGGCCCCAGGTGCGCAGTGCCGGGCAAATGCGGCGAAGTCGCGCGAGGCCAAGTTCAATTTGCACTCCACGCTTGGTTGACATGAGTTCGTGCCATTCGTCAACAATCACGCAACGTAAATTCGCGAAAATCTGTTCGTGATCTTTGCGGCACAGGAGCAGCGACAAGGATTCCGGAGTCGTGATAAGCGCGGTCGGCAAACGTTCACTCTGCTTACGTCGCAGTGACGCCGAGGTGTCGCCCGTTCGCGATTCAATTGTCCAATTGAGCTCCAATGCTTCAATCGGTGCGTGCAACGCTTGCTCGGTGTCGCCGGCCAGCGCTCGAAGGGGAGTAATCCACAGGACGCGAAGTGGTTCAGACTTCGCGCGCAATTTGCCAGTCACGCGTGACGGCTTTTTTGCTTCGGCCACTGTTGACTTGTCGGATTTCCTGACTCGTGCAATGCGCGGTGTTTCATCGAGCGCTTCAAGTACTGGCCCTAACCACGCAGCGTAGGTTTTGCCCGTTCCCGTAGCGGCATGAATCAATCCCGATTCACCGCGCGCATAAGCATCCCACACCTCCTGCTGAAACCCAAACGGTTTCCATTTACGTGTCGCAAACCAGCGCAACAATCGCCGATCGAAGGTTGATGCTCGGATCGCGGGTTTAGATTCTGCATCATCAATGGCATTCGCATTGTCGAATACGATGGAATGAACAGTTGCGGTCACGTCAACAACGCTCGCACAGTTTCCAACGTATCTGCCTCATTGGCCGGCTTGTCTTTGCGCCAACGCAAAATGCGTGGAAACCGCACAGCCACACCGCTCTTGTGTCGATTGCTGAGATTGATACCCTCAAACGCAAGTTCAAATACGAGTTCGGGTTTCACGGTTCGCACAGGACCAAATTGCTCGACAGTATTCGCGCGAATAAAACGATCCACGTCGCGAATTTCGACATCAGTTAAACCCGAATACGCTTTGGCAAACGGCACCAATGCGGCGCCATCCCAAACTGCAAACGTGTAGTCGGTGTATAGTCCTGCACGGCGCCCCGAACCAGACTGCGCGTACACCAACACTGCATCGACCGTGAGTGGTGACACCTTCCACTTCCACCAATCGTTGCCGCGCCGCCCAACACCGTACGGGGATGCCAGTTTCTTGAGCATCAACCCTTCGGCATGCTCTTCGCGCGAGCGTTCACGAATGCTCGCGAGCTCTTCCCACGAGCTGAATCGCAAGGATGGAGAAATTCCCGCGGCCGAACCGGTCGGCAAGGCTCGCGCAACGCGTTCAACAATTTCACGACGCGTCGATAGCGGTTGCTGGCGAATATCAACTCCGTCAATTTCCAGGCAATCGTACAAAAGCAAATGACATGGTACGTCGGCGAGCAACTTCTTGCCAACAGTTTTGCGCGCAATGCGCCGTTGTAGCGCGCTGAATGGCATTGGTTTGTCGTTCTGCCAGGCGAGTAGTTCGCCGTCCAGGACGGTACCGTCGGTCAAGAACTCTGCCCACGATTCGACCTCCGGAAAACGTCCAGCTAACAATTCCTCTCCACGACTCCACAGAAAAGTTTTTCCGCGGCGCCGCACCAGCTGCGCACGAATTCCATCCCACTTCCATTCGGCCTGCCACGCATATTTGTCGCCAAGCGTCGACACGTCCTCCATCAATGCATGCGCGAGAAAAAACGGGTACGGCTGGCTCCAGTTTGCATCGGTGGTTTCGGCGTGTATCAACCGTTCGTAGAACTCGGGAGACACTTCCCATTGCCCCATCAAACGATGCGCAATAACGTCGGCATCAACGCCGCTCGCCTCGGCCAAGGCGCGCACCACGAGCCCGTCCGACGCGCCAACGCGAAACGCCCCTGTCAACAGTTTGTTGTACACAAAGCGCGTACTTCCCGTGAGTGAACTCCACGCGCGCAACAAAATCTCGCGTTGTTGTTCGGGAGTCATTTCACGAAGCGGCAGCAATCGCTGTTCGACCCACTCCGCCAGCGTGCCTTCATCGGCTGCGGTCTCTGCCGGCGGTACAATCAATGCCAGGGTTTCGGCAAGATCACCCGCTTGCGAGTACGAAGCGTCGAACAACCAATCAGGAATGTTCGATGCTTCAGCGCACCACAATCGCAAATTGGGCGCTTTTACTAATCGTTTCGGTCGTCTGCCAACGAGAAACGCGATTGCCCAGGCAGCGTCTCCGGCCGGTGCATCGCGGAAGTAGTCGACTAGCGCTGCAACTTTACCCAACGTCGCAGTGGTCGCGTCGATCGCATCGTACAACTCGGCGAAACGTTTCAATCGCTAATCTCCGAGATCGCGTCTTCACCGCTCGATGTAACCGTTGAACTATCCGCAGAAACGTTAGCAGCGTCTACGTCCGCTTCGGTGCCCGCGTCGTTCGCTCCATCATCACGTTCCCCTTCATATCGTGTCGCCAATGCGTGCGCTTCCAGCCCATGCTCGCGCAACCAACGCACGACGATATCGCTGAATCCGTGCGTCACATATACTCGTTCTGCAGCGGTCGCATCAATGGCCGACATCAACTGAGGCCAATCCACGTGATCAGAAAGCGTGAATCCGCGATCGACACTGCGTCGGCGACGCGCACCGCGCACGTGCATCCATCCGCTGGCAAATGCGGTACCTGCATTTCCAAATCGGCGCGTCCACGTTGAACCCGCAGCGCTTGGGGGCGCCACGATCATCGCGCGCTTCCAGCTGTCGTCTTTCGAACCACTCGTTGCGTTGACGGTGGCCGGCAATTTGATGCCGGCATCGCGATAACATTGTGTCATGCGTTCAACGGCGCCGTGGGTCAATATTGGCCCAATGCTTCCATCCAATCCCGATATCAATCGCTGCGCCTTTCCCAACGCGTACCCAAACAGCAACGAAGCTTTGCCTTGCTCTGCGTTGCTGCGCCACCATTTGTTGATGTCATCAAACACACTCTGCTGCGTTGGCCAACGATAAATCGGTAAACCAAACGTGCTCTCAGTTACAAATGTGTGGCAGCGCACCGGTTCCCACGGCGCGCACGTACTGTCTCGATCGGTCTTGTAATCACCCGATACCACCCACACTTCGCCGTTGTATTCAACCCGAATTTGCGCTGATCCCAGAATGTGTCCGGCGGGATGCAGCGAGAACTGCACACCGTTAATCGCTCGTGTTTCGCCGTACGGAATTGACTCAACGCGATCACTATGCGCGCCAAGTCGTTGCTTGGTTACACCCAAACCGCTCTCCGAAACGAGATAGGATTCGCATCCCCACGTGAGGTGATCTCCATGCGCGTGCGTCACAATCGCGCGCGCCACCGGCGCCCACGGATCGATGTAGCAATCCGCAGCCTCGCAATACAATCCCTTGTCGGTTACGCGCAGGAGCATAACGCTTGTACGAGTTCGACAGTGCGAGGTTCCTTCAATTTCGACTCCGGCAATACCAATTTCGCAGTAGAGAATTGACCATTGACGGAAAGATTATCTTGATCGCCAGTATGGCAATGCGCTAATTTTCGCTCAATGTTTGCGACATGCCTTGTGTGTCATCGTGCATTGGGGGCCAACGACGTCATCGAGACGTTTCCGGTTGGGCGCCGTTTGGCGTTCGATGAAAAGACCGGGCGATTGTGGGTTATTTGCAAATCGTGCGGGCATTGGAATCTCTCGCCGCTCGAGGAACGTTGGGAAGCCGTTGAGAGTTGCGAAAAACTGTATCGCGAAACACGAATTCGTACGGCAACCGAAAACATTGGATTAGCGAAACTGAATGAGGGGCTGGATCTTGTTCGTATTGGAAAACCGCTACGTCCAGAATTCGCCGCCTGGCGCTATGGGCCGAGAATGATTGCTCGGCAAAGGAAAGCCGCTCTGATCACGGTTGGCGGAGTATTGGCGACCGGCGCTGGCGCAATTGTTGTTGCGGGCGTTGCAGTTAGCGCGGCAACGCTGATCGCCACATCGGCATTCGGAATCACTTTGCTTCAAGTTGGTCGAGTCGGTCTTGGCAAGTATCTGGATTATCGTCAGAATGAACAAGTTATGATGAAGGTTTCGGGGCCAAAGGGTCATGTGTATCGACTTCGAAGGGGCGATTTGCGAACGGTTTCTCTTGAACCCGACAATGGACCTGAGGGCTGGCGATTGGTAATGCCGCATGAATGGGGGCGACTCGATTTGACGGGTATCAACGCGAAATTCGCTGCCGGGCAGGTTCTTGCGCATCTCAACGCAAAGGGCGCGTCAAGGTCTGCCGTGAATATTGCAGCGACTCGCATTTCCGACGCTGGCGGCACGCAAGAGTTCATTCGTAATGCGATCGCTCTTCGCGACAAACGGCGCAGCGCGGGTTTGCTGATGCGCGACGACAGCTTCGATTCGTTCGGCCTGAACAACGAAGAGCGGTTGGCCGTCGAAATGGCCATGCACGAAGACGCCGAACAATCGGCCATGCAGGGCGAGCTGGCTGCCCTCGAACAAGCATGGAAAGACGCCGAAGAAATTGGAGCCATTGCCGATAGGATGTTCGAATAGGAAAACAAAAGCGGGACGCTTTCGCGCCCCGCCGTTTTCGCAATGCGCACCTGTCCCTGTGGCGTTTAGTCTTTTGGATTCAACATCTGCTTGATCTGATCACGCGTGTCGGCAAGGTGCGCACGTGACATGCGATCACTGCTCCTGGCGATGGCCGTCGCGAGATCCCGGTCCAGCATGCGCATTTCGTCTTTCAAAATCGGACGAATGTCATCGGTGCCGGCAATAGACCCGCCAAACAGCGCAAGCTGCTGCGCCAACGCCGCTGGAATCGCCGGCGGATTAATCTTGTTGGCCATCGCTTCAGTGTAGACATTCTGCAAATGACGGCGGTACGCGTCAATGGGCTTGCCGGCGTAAATCTCCGACCACAAGCCGTGACGCAAATCGGTGAGCATTTCGGATACCGTGTAAATGTCGGACGCTTTGGCACTCATTGCTTCGTATTCCACCATGCGCTGCAGCTTCGTGTTGCTCATCAGCGTCGAGAGTGCCCGCGACTGCGCGTTGGTTACGCGATTGATGTTGCCATCCGATTCCAAACGACGAAGGATCGTTGACACAATCAAATATGTCGGCGTTGAAAACACTTCGTCGTTCAGGAACTTCATTGCGTCTCGCTGACGCTTGCGCGAAACCGGCGTCCACACTTCGCCACTCTGACCAATGTTCTTTTCCTGCTTGTTCATGCCGCCAACAATGCGCGTCACGTGATTGGCTTCGGTTGCCCACTGATTGATGACGCCGTTGTACGTCGTGCGCAGCAACGCAAAATCCGCAGTCTTGTCGGCGCTTGCTGCGGGTTCTACCAATTTCATGACGCGTGCAATGTTCTTGAAGCCAAGACGCGTAGCACCAACCGCGTCGGCGTCGCCAACGGCCTCTGACTGTTCACCTGGGTCGGCACCGGCCGCACCAACGTCGCTCGCAAAACGATACCATGGAATGGTGTCCTGCATGCGCGCCCACGAATTAAGCGTCGCTGTTTCATCTTCTGGGCGTTTCGCGCCGGGAATTGGCGCATAACCCCAGTGCACCGCGAACTTGTCATAGGGACCAACATGCGGAACAAGATTCGCAACTGGAATTCCATCTTCCGGTTGCGCGACATAATTGAAACGCGCGTAATCCATGATCGACGGGGAATGCCCCATTTTCGCTACCCACGTTTTGGAACGCACTGAATCGAGCGGATACATGGAGCTCGCTTTCATGTTGTGCGGAAATCCGAGGGTGTGTCCCACTTCGTGTGCGGCGACAAATTCAATCAATCGACCCATTAATGAATCGGGCAGTGGAAACGTCTGCGCACGTGCGTCGAGATGGCCAACCTGCGAGAAATACCACGTGCGCTGCAAATCCTGCACGTTGAAATACATCTGCACATCGGCATCAATAATTTCACCACTGCGCGGATCCACCGTACTCGGCCCAACCGCATTCGCAACTGGGCTTGGCAGCCAACGTACCATCGCAACCGTAGCGTCCTCTCCCGAAAAATCCGGATCGTTCGGTGCATCGGCTGCGACAATTCCCTTGTAGAATCCCGCTTCTTCGAAGGCCGGTTGCCACTCTTCAATCGCGCGCTTGATCCACGGTTGTAGCCATTTCGGTGTCGCGGGGTCGACGTAATACGTGATCGGTTTGATCGGCACGCACAAGCCATTCACTTTTGGCTTGTCGGAACACTCCAAGCGCCAACGGGAGATGTAGCGGCGTGGCACGACGCGGTTTTCGGCCGAACCAAAGTCCTGTTTGAATTGACCAAAATATCCAACGCGCGCATCCTGAAATCGCGGAGTCATCGGATTATCAGGCAACTTCACAATCGAATACGCATACGCTTCAGTGGAAGGCGCTGCGGGCGCACCAAGGCCTGGTGGTAAACCCGCCGGACCCGCCGTGAACGTTTGTACGGCAGTCACATTCACGTTGCGCGAAAACGCATTGAACTTGTCAATATACGAACGCGTTGCATCAACATTCGCGCGGCGTCCTCCCGAAGCAAATTCCTGAATGCCACCAGTAAACATGCGCGTTACGTCAATGACTGCGGCGCTGTCTTTGCCGTACGTTTCAACGTTGAACACCGCGATGATCGGATAGAAATCAATCAGCGACATTGCGCGCGCGCCGGTGCGATTGCTGTCCGTTGCGACGGTGTTGTAATTCGTTTCCTTCATGTAAATGCGATTTTCGCGACGCTCAAAGCGAATGAGATGGTCGTTAATCAGTGTTCCGTTCCCACCAATTCCGGCGGGCGTCGCCGCCAGCGTGGTCACGGCGACGAAATCCCTGCCGAGCTCAGATGCCGGGATTTCGAAGTACAGCGCATTGCCAACCATGTGGACGCCAAAAACTCCCGTCTTCGTTTTTGCGCGAGGCGTAATGACGGTCGCGTATGGGCGCGGCGCTGGCGTCTGTGCGCCACCTCCGAG
>JBDUAX010000558.1:0-2926 GCA_040004455.1 Gemmatimonadaceae bacterium | reverse complement strand
TAACGAGAGCTGGAACGAGCCGGTGCGCGGGCTCTTTTCCAGTCGAGGACAAGCATGTTCAACAATAAGTTTCTCAATAAGATTTTCGGATCACGCCACGAACGTGAACGCAAGCGCGTGCAACCGATTGTCAACGAAATCATCGAGATTGAAAAAACTCTCGCATCGCTGTCTGACGAAGAGATTCAGGCGCAAACGGTAAAATTTCGTGCGCGCATTGCCGAAAAGACCGGACCAATCGAAGCGCGGGTGGAGGCATTGAAAGCGGAGAAGCGCACCGCATCAGATCCCATCGAACGCGAGCGCATTGACGATGAATTGCAAGGCAAGGGAACGAGCGGCGGTGCTGAAGCTGAATTGCGTGATGCAATTGCCGCAGTGCTTGATGAATTGCTCCCCGAAGCATTTGCAACGGTGCGTGAGGCGTGTCGTCGGCTGAAAGGGTCGACGGTCAACGTCACTGGGTCAACGCAGTTGTGGGACATGGTCCCGTACGAAGTGCAGCTTATTGGTGGCATACAATTGCACCTTGGCCGCATCGCCGAAATGGCGACCGGTGAAGGAAAGACGCTCGTTGCAACGTTACCGTTGTATCTGAACGCGTTGCCGGGGCGCGGCGCGCATCTCGTAACAGTCAATAATTATCTCGCGCGTCGCGATTCACAGTGGATGGGCCACCTGTATACCTGGCTTGGTCTTACTGTTGGTTGTCTCGATGATACCGAGCCGGGCTCGTTCGATCGTCGCGAGGTGTACAACAGCGACATTACGTACGGCACCAATAACGAATTCGGCTTCGATTACTTGCGCGACAACATGGTGACGTCGCTTGAGCAACGCGTGCAGCGGCCGCACGTGTTTGCGATTATCGACGAAGTGGATTCCATTCTCATCGACGAAGCGCGTACGCCGCTCATCATTTCCGGCCCGGTTGGCAATGAAAGCGACGGACAATATGCGGAATTCAATTCGCATGTTGCGCGATTAGTGCGTCGCCAGAGTGATCTTGTAAATCAGCTGGTCGGCACTGGTGTTCGCGCGTTGGAGTCTGGAGACCAGCAACAGGCAGGACTACAGCTGTACAAAGCGCAATTGGGTGGGCCGAAAAACAAGCAGTTGATGAAGACCTTGCAGGAATCAGGAGTCAAGTCGCTCGTGCAGCGCATGGAGCTCGATCACATTGCCGATCGCAAGGTCCCGCCCGCCAAGCAGCAGTTCCGCGAGCTCGAAGATGATTTGCTATACGTGCTTGATGAGAAGGGGCACACGGTTCATCTCACCGAACAGGGGCTCGACTACATGTCTCCCGACGCGCACGATGCATTCGTGCTGCCGGATATTTCGACGATCATTCACAAGATCGATCATAACCACGATCTGAGTGCACCGGAACGCCTGGAGCAGCGCGGACAAATTGAGCGCGACTACGCGACCAAGAGCGAGCGGCTGAACATCATTCATCAATTGTTGCGAGCGCACGCGTTGTACGAGAAGGACGTGAACTACGTGGTGCAGGAAGGGCAGGTGCTCATCGTTGACGAATTCACGGGACGCACCATGCCTGGGCGACGTTGGTCAGAGGGTTTGCACCAGGCCGTTGAGGCGAAAGAAAGCGTGCAGGTGAAGGGTGAAACACAAACACTCGCCACCATCACGATTCAGAATTATTTCCGCATGTACGAGAAATTGGCCGGAATGACCGGCACTGCGGAAACGGAAGAAAACGAATTCCACCAAATTTACGGCTTGGCGGTTTCCGTTATTCCAACCAATCGCGACATCATTCGTGATGATCGCCAGGACTATGTGTTCAAAACGCGTCGCGAGAAGTACAACGCCATCGTTGACGAAACGAAGCGTTTGCACGAACTCGGCTTCCCGGTGCTGGTCGGTACCGCGAGTGTTGAAGCGTCAGAAACACTGTCACGTTTGTTTGCGCGTGGTGGTCTCAAGCATCAAGTACTAAACGCCAAGTATCACCAGCGTGAAGCAGAAATCGTCCAGGCCGCTGGTCAACCCGGCGCAATCACGATCGCCACCAACATGGCCGGCCGCGGAACCGACATCAAACTCGGCGCCGGCGTAACAGAGGCGAAGGAGTCGGAAGTTACGGATCTCGATGGAAAGGACATCAAGGTGATGGAGTGCGGTGGCTTGCACATTGTTGGCAGCGAACGCCACGAGTCCCGTCGTATTGATCGTCAGTTGCGCGGTCGCTCGGGGCGTCAGGGCGATCCGGGTGCGTCGCAATTCTTCCTGTCGCTCGAAGATGACCTGATGCGTCTTTTTGGATCCGAGCGCATTGCGAAGTTGATGGACCGCATGGGCGCGCAGGATGGAGAGGTGCTCGCGCATCCACTGATCTCGCGTTCAATCGAGCAAGCGCAGAAGCGCGTTGAGTTGCAGAATTTCCAATCGCGAAAACGTCTGCTGGAGTATGACGACGTCATGAATCAGCAGCGCGAAGTTGTCTACTCACTGCGTGCATTTGCATTGGAAGGGGGGGAGGAGCTCAAGGCCGAAGCGCTCAAGATGATTGATCGCGGTGTGCAGCGGCGCGTTGAGCAGGCACTTGCAACGTTTGATCGCCAGGAAGAATGGGATTTCGAGTATGTGCAGCAGGACTTGCTGATGCATTTCATGTTGCAGGTGCCGGAATTCACCGATGATGTGAAGCCGACGTCGATGGAATCCGCACAGGACTTCGCGCGGATTGCCGGCGTCACCGCTTTCGTGGATAAGCTTTCGGGATTGGATTCGGTTACCGACGAAAGCGGATCGGGCTTTGGCAATCGCCTGCTGGCCTTAGTGATGCTCAACGTGCTCGACGAAAAGTGGAAAGACCATTTGTACGATCTCGACCAACTTCGCGCGTCAATTCAGTATCGCGCGTGGGGGCAGAAGGACCCGCTCATTGAGTACAAGC
>JBDUAX010000136.1:0-9826 GCA_040004455.1 Gemmatimonadaceae bacterium | reverse complement strand
TGTTCGCTGAAATTGCGGGTCGATGTTCCGCCTCTGCCAACCACAGCTGACAGCTGGCCGCTGACAGTTTGAAAACTGCTAGCTGTCAGCTTTGGGTTTGGGTAAGGAAATAGCACGTCGAATTGCGCAGGACGTCAAATCTTGGCCCAATTGCCCAATCCTGATAGGTTTCCCAGCACACTCGGCAACCCGCTGCGGGTGTGGACGTGACAGATTTCACGTCGGACAGATGAGTTCTCACCGCCCTCTCCTGATGAAATCGCTCCAAGCGTTGCTCGTTGCTGGCACAGTTTTTTCGGTGGCCTTGGCCGCCGCCACCCCACCCGCAGTCGCCGCCACCGTCGGCAATCAGAAACTCTCGGTTACCAGGCTCACGGACATCATTGGTAACTCCGAAGTGGTTCTGGATAAGCAAGTCATTCGATCAGTTTCTGAATTGTGGTCGAATTATCAGCTTATCGCTCTGGCCGCGGCGCGCGGAGATATGCTGGCCGACGATCGCCTGGTCGATGAAGCGCTGTGGTCACAAATAGCGGCAGCGCGCGTGCGGAAGTTCGGTGTCGCCATCGGCGCAGTGCTCGCAGCGCGGCAGCCCGAATGCAACGACCAATGTGCGTATGATCGCGGTGACATTTTGTCGGCGCGCCATATCCTTATCATGTTGCCCGGTGCGGCTGGCACAGTGCCGCCCGCAGAACTTGCTGCGGCGAGACGCAAAGCCGAAGCGATTCAGAAAGAAGCAACACCGGAAAACTTCGCGAAGCTCGCCGCGAAATCAGAAGAACCCGGAGCCGCTGAACGCGGGGGAAACCTGGGAGTGTTTTCGAAAGGACAAATGGTCCCCGAGTTTGAGGCCGCACTGCGGAAGCTCAAGCCCGGTACTGTTTCGGAAGTCGTTGAAACATCATTCGGCTTTCACGTTATCTATCGGCCACGCTTTGATGAGGTGCGTGAGGAAGTCAGTTCACAGTTCGGTCAATTGCGCATGCCCGCTGCAGTCGATGCGTACATTGCGAATCTCGAAAAGAATTCCAATGCCACACTCGCCAGTAACGCGGTCGCGCTGACTCGCCGCTTGTCGCAGAGTCCGTTGATGCACCTGCAAGACACCACCGTAGTTGCGCGCTTCGGTCAAAGAACATTGACGAGTGCGCGCCTCGCCGATTGGATTGACGGGTTCGATCCACAAGTGCAGATGCGCGTTCGCCTGCAGGTTATTCCCGATTCGGAAGTTGTATTGTTCGTACATCAAATGGTGCGCAATGAAATTCTGCTCGATCGTGCCGACAGCGCGAACATTAAAATCGACGCGATGGAATTGGCCGAAATGCGGAAGGAAGTTCGCACCAACTTGCAAGACGTGTGGCGTCAGCTTGGCGTCGTTCCGTCAACCCTGGGCTCCCCTGCTGCGCGTGAAGGCGTGGCGGCCACGCGCGTTGAGAATTTCTTCGATAAGTTGGTCAGAAACAAAGAGACAATTATCAATATGAACCACGCTCTTACGCGGGCACTGCGAAAAAAATATCCCAACACTCTGGTTGGCGACGAAGCGGTCGACGCGGTGATGAAGCGCGCAACGTTGGTGCGTGCCATTGCAGACTCGCTACACACGCGAGCCGATACAGTTAAGAAGCCAAAGACCGTCTCACCGTAGTGATCGCAGAAAGTCACAGCACCTGCATGATTTCCCGTCGCGTGCGCGCGTTCGGCAAGGGTATTTCGCTGCCAATCACAAGGGCCCTGGTGATAGGTGGGGCATTCACGTTGAATGGAGTTCATGCGCAGTCACCGGCAACAGCCAGCGCTATTGTCAAGTCGGAGTTTTTGTCTACAGCGGTTGGATTTGCAAGCGCGCATGCGTGAACAATTGTCGAAACTGAAAATGGTCTGGATCGGAAGCAGCAGTGATTCAAACGAGTCATGGTTTGGTGCAGGTTACATGCGCGTGGCGACGGCGGCTGATTAAGCATGTGGTGATTGATTCGGCTCGGTTCTAAAGAGCACCTATCGCATTGCACGTCGCGGTGGTACGTCGACGAGCAAAGCAAAAGGAGATGCGGCCAGAACAAACAGTGCGAAGGGTGGGCGGCTTGTGACGCCTGTAGCAGTGCGCAAGAAAGCCGCGGCAACAGCAAATAGTGCGAAAAAAACGTCAGGCGTGCCGCCGCGCAGTAACTGCGAAATCACTACACTCCCGGCATCCACCCAGTCGCGTACTCGCCGGTGCGCACTTGTGTGCAGCTGTAACGGCGAATCTGAAGCGGTCGGACCGTACTAGTGCAGTTCGCGAATCTTGATGCTGCGAAAATACACTTCGTCGTTGTGATCCTGCAAAATCACATGACCTTTACGTCGTTCTTCAAAACCTTTGATGTTGTGATATTTACTTTTCGCAAACTGCGCCGCGAATTCCGGCGTGGTGATATCAAACTCCACAACCTTTCGGCCATTGAGCCAATGCTCTCCCTTGTTGCCATTGAACACGAGTCTCGCTGAATTCCACTCGCCAACTGATTTCGTAATTTTCGGCGCGTTCGACGCAATCATCTCGTACAACGAACCCGTCAAATGCGTCGGACTCGTGATGTCATCACCGTTGATATCATCCTGCAGCTGAAATTCCCAGCCGAGTGCGGCGTGATTGCCAGCGTTTTTGAGTGAGAATTCTTCGGAGACGTTGTACTTCACGCCGGTGTTGGCTTTCGGTGTGAGTTTGAATTCCCACGACAGTTCGAAATTCTCATACGTGTCGATGGACATGAGGTCGCCGCCGCTCGCGGGCTGACCATCGGCAATTTTGGGCACGTTGCCGCTCGCGATTTTCATGATCGTGCCGTCTTTAATGCGCCAATGCGCCGACGGAACGGAGTCGTAACCAAGGCCGCGCCAACCGGCGAAGGTTTTTCCGTCGAACAGCATCCGCCAACCGGCCGTCTTCTCAGCGCTTGTCAGTTGGTTCGGCTGCGCACCGGCAATCGACACGGCAGACAGGAGCAGCAGACAACTCGGCAGAAGTCGTTTCATCGGCATGTTTTAGCTCCGTCTTCGGCTCGGCACAAGCACTTTGTCGGTCGCTGCAGGATAGAGCCGCAAAGAATGCACTTTTGCCTCGTCTAATAGTGCTTTTGACCCGGTTTGTGGGCCGTTTTGAGGCGACTAAATTCTATCCCTCAACCTCCACACTTGGCCGACGAAGCTACCGTGTCATATAAATCGAAATTCCAACGGGTAACCGCTTTGGCGCTACCCGCTTTAGTACTTGCCTGCTCCGATTCCAGCGGAACCGCGCCAATAGATGACGGGGGCACGTTTAGCGGACAGGCATCCGGGGGCGAGCTCCGCGCCTTTTCCGGTCGCGCGTTCTATTCCGACGATGTCGATGGCGATGAATACGGATTTGCTATCACACTCGACGGCACCGACGTATCGCAAAAATCACAATCGATTGTTGTGTATCGACCAATCGGTTCCAAACCGCCAGTCGGTGCATACGCAATTGTAACTGGCGCGCCTTCTCAATTTGAAGTGAACGTGGGCATCGTCCTCGACGCCGACAGTGCCGATCCGCTGCTATGCGTGCCGGTTTCGGGCAAGCTCAACATCACGTCCGTTGGTACTGAGCGATATGCCGGTACGTACCGCATGCAAGCGTCATGCTCCCATGCCAACGGTGACGCGATTGCGAATTCAGTTTCGCTCACTGGCGCGTTTGACGCTTCCCTTCAAATCATCGCGTCGGCGAATCTGCGAGCGCGTTTACCGGTTCGCGGTCGTTACAATCTGACCGTCGCCAACGATCGTGCGCTACCGGCAACGTTGTACGAGGACACGCTGAGCAATGACAATGCTGAATCGTTCATTCTCAGTGAAGCAGCAACTGACGGTTCATTCACTATCGATGCGAATGGGCACTACGAACACCGATTGAACCAGGACGCCTTTATTGATGGCGTACTTGTCGCACACTATCGCTACAGCGATCGCGGCCAATGCACGCGAGTAACGAAGCAGCTGCGTTGTGAATCGAACTATCTGCAGAATGTTGCATTCTCCGGCGACATTTCGGGGCAGACAATCACCATCACGCAGGACATTGAAAAGATCGGTCACTGGGCTGCTTATCGCTATTTCTGGAGTAACTAGCTGAACCCCTATTCGATGGGTTTCCAATGCGCGTTGGTCACACTCGCGCGCATTGCGAAATACGCCACTGCCACGACCGTTGCTTCACCCGCAAGGAAGAAATTGAACCAGGAAGCTTTGTAGGCGAAGGCCGCAATGCCTGCGAGAATGGCTGACGAAAACATTACGCCAATCGATTTGAAATTGCGTCCGGCGGCCTTCCCCTCATCGGTCGGTCGCGAAAACGGAATACCGCCACCATTCAAACAGGGAATCATCGCGAATATCGGCAGCGCGATGATTCCGGGCAACAACAGAATGAGTTCCGATGCATTTCGGCCAAACGCCAGAGCCATTGCAGCAAACACGCAGAGCAGCGGAAACGCAAGAAGGAACAACACTGCGCGGCGGGCACCATGGGCTAACGGTGCGGGCCCTTTCATCGGCGCAAGACGAAACACATCACTCGCCTGCCACTGTTGCGAGAATTCGAGCATGCCGAGTGCCAGCAGAGGAACGAGGCCGACATAGCAGCCCGCGAACGCAACGCCGAACGCACCAGTTGACATTCCGCCGTTGCGACCGGGCAACATCGTGATGACCGGCATGATCAACATGGGCGCGAGCCCTGGATAAACACGCAACTTGACGTCGCGATCGCGCAGCAAGTACGCTGCCGTTAACACAAAGGACGCGCGTGAAACGGAATCGCGAAGCCACCAACTGAGCGGCGGAATTCGTGTGAGTGCCACAATGCTATTGCGACGGGTGCGCGAAGGCTTCGACGTTGACGATTCGGCAACGGACTGCAACCCGCTCTGATACGAATCGGCGAGTTGAGTGAACGCCAGCCACACCACGACTCCGGTTACTGCCAGCCCGAGTATGGCGAGCCCCCACGAAGCCATGGCATGACTTCCAGCGAGTGCATCATCAAAACCGGCAAACCAGGCAGGTGGAAGAAAGCCAATCCACCAATGATTGACGCTCACAAAGCTGGTACCGGTGTTCCGAATCATCAGTTGCGGCACCAATTGCCCACTGAGCACCAACAACACCGACCCAATTACCTGCGTGGCCGTCATGAATGTGTCGAGCTTCTCGCGTCCGAGCCAACGGAGACACAGTTGATACACCAACACCACTGTCGAAGCGGTGAAGAGCGCCTCGAGCGCGGTCGACAACGCATGTGCGGGCACAAACATCCAACTTCCATCAGACGCCGTGGCGCCAACAAGGAACGCAACGAGATTGAACGCGCCCGCCAACCACAATGACACCCGCACAATTACGCTGACTTTCGCCCACAACAACACACGCGGCTGAATGGGCCGATGCAGCAGTATGTCCCCTTCCTCCTTGTTGAACAGTACCTCGCCCGCAGTCGTTGCAACAAACAGGCCGAGGAATACAAAGGTCATCGCGTGCGCAAATGTCGCGACGAGAAATACCTTCTGGTGAATAAACGAAAGTGAAAACAGACCGAACAGCGCATAGAACGACAACACTGTTGCGAGCTTCCGCCCGATCGATGTCGGTGAACTTCCGAGCTTGATTCCACGCGCGCTTCGGCCGCGCAGGAACAGCGTGAGATACAACCGCCGAAGCGCCTGTTCTGGTGTCACAACGCCCGTTGATGATTTGGACATCAGACGATCGAGAAAATTGCGCTGACCACTCATTTTCGAAACGTCTTCGCGAAGTCTTCCGCGCGGCGTTCGAGTTCATCGCCACCAGTCAAATGCGTGAACAATTTTTCCAACGTGCCCGAATTGTGTTGCGCAACGAGTTCGTCGGGTTTGCCATCGAGCAGCAACTTTCCCTTGTCAATAATGATGATGCGATCGCACACGCGTTCAACGACGTCGAGAATATGCGAACTGTACACGATTGTCTTACCTTCGTGCGCCAACGTTTGAATGAGCGCCTTGAAACCAACTGCCGCATTTGCATCGAGGCCGTCGAGTGGTTCGTCGAAGAACACCACGGGCGGGTTGTGCAGTAGCGCAGCCGTGATCACCACTTTTCGACGCATGCCTTTCGAGTACGCACCCAGCAATTTGTCTGTAAGCGTGTCGAAACCAAGATCGAAGAAAGTAATGAATTGTTTGATGCGTTCAACCGCGCTCTCTTCGGGAATGCCGTACAACGCGGCGACCATCGTGAGATACTCGAGGCCACTGAGCGACTCAAATACCGCGCCGGAGTCTGGAACGAAGCCAACGCGCTTCTTTACTTCAATGGATTCGCGCGTGAGATCGAACCCGCAAATGGTAGCCGATCCGCTCGTTGGTTCGAGCATGCCGGTCAGCATTTTGAGCGTGGTGCTTTTTCCCGCGCCGTTGGGACCAAGAAATCCGACGATTTGTCCGCCTGGTATTTCCAGGCTCAGTGCATCGACAGCGATTTGCGTTCCGAAGCGTTTGGTGAGAGCGTTTGTGGAAATCATTTAGGCCGGTATGTCATTGACGATAAGATGCGGCGGAGGCGCGGCGGTGGAAGCATCGTAGTCGCGGTGAAATTATGCACCGAGTTCTGTGTGCGCCGTTTAAAATATCGAGATGCGTACGCCCTCAGTGTCATCGTACTGGACGGGCATGCGGTCTCCGATGGTGAGGCGAAGAATGTACTGCGCGAGAGTACTTTATGAAATCACCCACGATCTTGCGCACGTCCATTCCGTGCGTTTCGGTTCGCCTAAACGAGCGGGCATCAACACTCCCACCGCGATCGCAAATGCTGCCGTTTTTTGAACAACCTGTATTCAAACTTGGCCCCATTTCAATTCACGCGTTCGGGATTCTCATCTCGATCGCGATTTACGTCGCACTCGCAATGGCACATTCGCGCTTTCGCCGTTTTGGTCTGAATGAGGCTGTTGGCGACCGCATGGGCGGTTGGATTCTCGTGGGAACGATGCTTGGTGCACACTGGTTTTCAGTACTGGCCTATTTCCCCGACCAAATCGCGAAAGACCCGTGGCTGCTACTGCGCATCTGGGAAGACATTTCGTCGTTCGGCGGCATGCTTGGGGGCATGCTTGCCGCGACAGTCTTTCTGTGGTCGCGTTTCAAAGGTGATGAAGCGCCGCTTCGCTGGTTGTATCTCGACATTGTCGTATTTGTGTTTCCATTTGCCTTTGCCATTGGACGTGCGGGCTGTGCGCTCGCCCACGATCATCCGGGCACCATCACGAATTTTCCCCTCACGTTTAGTCTGAAAACCGACGCCGCGCGCGATTACATCGTGAACGTGTATTCTGCGGCCGGGCTTGGTCGAACGCTGCCAGGTGATTCAGTCTTGGCCACCATGGGATTTCACGATTTGGGTTGGTACGAATTCCTCTACTTGTCGCTGGTGGTCATACCAGTCATGCTCGTACTCGACAAACGCAATCGCACCCCTGGCTTCAGCATCCTCGTGTTTGCCGCGCTGTACTTGCCCGTTCGCTTCGCCTTCGACTGTCTGCGAGTGAGCGACATTCGCTATGCCGGTTTGACACCAGGGCAATGGGTAGCGATCATTGCGCTGTTCGCGCTACCCTTTTTGTGGCGCAACATGCGCTCGCGTCCCCGGTATCAGCCCCAAATTTCCGAACCAGTCGGTGAAGGTTCCATCGCGTAAATCTTCACGGTGACCTTATGAGCTACGACGTGTCACAGCAACAAGTCTGGGCGCGCTCAATTGCCTGTGTGCGCGCGCGAATTCCTGTTGCCGACATTCCTCGGCGATTCTTTGACTTGCTTGGTCAGGTGTACTCCATGTCGAAACAATATTCGATTACACTCGACGGGCAAAACATTTTCATTTATCGCAACAACACCAACGGCGAAGTGGATGCCGAATTTGGCGTTGGCGTTGCAATGCGCTTTCCCGATGTGCCGCCAGTTGTCTATTCGGAAACGCCGAGTGGCGACGCTGCGACCGCAACGCACTGGGGCGATTACGCCGGCTTGAGCAGCGCGCACAACGCCGTCATTGCGTGGTGCCGCCACAATAATCGCACGCGCTCGGGCACGTACTGGGAAGTGTACGGACATTGGACGGAAGACATCACGCAGCGGCGCACCGACGTCTTCTATCTGTTGGACGGCTGATACCCAATCGACTGGTCGGAGAACTGAACTTGCACCAACTCACACGCATTCTCGTAGCGTCATCCGCGCTAGCACTCACGACCGCGCCTGCACGTGAAAGCGCAACCAGTTCCGGGCGCACGACCCCTGCCGACTCCGTCACCGTCATACACGCGGCAACGTTACTCGACGGGCGCGGAGGCACCGCGCACAACGCGTGGGTTGTCGTTCGCGGCAATCGCATTGAGCGCGTTTCCACCACACCCGTAAAAATCGCAAACGCTCGCGCTATCGAACTCGGCAACGCCACACTGTTGCCCGGCCTTATTGACGGACACACGCACCCCGGTTGGTACGTCGACAAGAAAGGAAAACGCAATTCGAATCGCAGCAGCGATACACCGGCCGAGGCCGCACTGGCGCAGGCCGGCAATGTGTACGAAACGCTAATGGCCGGTTTCACCACAATTCAAAGTCTTGGTGGCGCGGAAGATCTCTACCTCCGCGACGGTACGGCGCGTGGCGTAATTCCCGGGCCGCGCATCATCACGTCAATTACGCAAATCAACAACGTACGCAGCACCCCCGATTCATTGCGCGCCCAGGTTCGACGCTTGAAGGAGCAAGGCGCCGATGTCATCAAACTGTTTGCGTCGGCAGGATTGGGTTCGGGGGGCGCGCAGACTTTGTCCGACGAACAGATCGCGGCCATTTGCAGCGAAGCAAAATCTGTCGGACTGCGTTCCGTTGTTCACGCAATCAGTGCCGCCAGCGTTCGCGCTTCAGTGCTCGGTGGCTGCACACAAATTGAGCACGGCATGTTTGTAACTGATGCCGAACTCAAACTCATGTCCGAACACGGTACCATTTTCGATCCGCAAGTGTGTCTCGTGTTGCAGAACTACATCGATCACCCCGATGCCTACAGCTTCACCGATTCATCGCTCGCACCACTCAAAGCCGCAATGCCAGTTGCAACCGCGATGTTTACGCGTGCGATCAAGGTTCCGGGTTTGAAAATAATTTTTGGAACTGACGCGGTTGCGCTCGCACACGGACGCAATGCCGAAGAACTGCTTTGTCGCGTAAAAGCGGGTCAATTACCAATGGATGCGATTGTTTCCGCGACTTCAGCGGGAGCAGCGGCGCTTGGTTTGGGCGATCGCATTGGTTCGGTAGTTGCCGGTTACGACGCCGACCTTATTGCGACTGATGGCGACCCATCGCGCGACATTAACGCCACCAAACGCATTGTGTTTGTTATGCGAAGCGGCGTGCGCTACCGATAGCGCACGTCGCTCATCAATAAAACTTCTTCAACGCCTGCCTGGCAGCAACGAAAACGGCTGAAGGAACGCAGCGAAATCGCTGCTGCTGGACGACGTCTCCCCCTTGATCGCCGCACTATCCGGCACCACACCGTTGTTCACGCAACGCGCATACGGATCTTTCGGTTTGTTGCCATCAACCACCGGGCGATGATCGAGATTCGCTACCGACACACCCAGATCGTACATGTAATTGCCAATGCCAGCCATGTGCTGGTAATCCATGTACTGCGGTTCGTCCGTCACCTGATGGTAGTCGCGATGCAAACCGGTAGTGAAATACACAATCGGAATACCAAA
>JBDUAX010000135.1:0-9827 GCA_040004455.1 Gemmatimonadaceae bacterium | reverse complement strand
CGTCGCCGCGTCCCCCGCCACCGCCCCGCGCTCGCGCTCCCCAACTCGTCCCCACTACTTGACAGGGATCCAACTACTTGAGCGCCGCCAGGTATCGATCCCGCGTCAAGTTGATATGATGAACCGCATGGCCGGCAATGACCCAGCAGAATGCGCGCGCCGAGAACGGGTTTCCGCTGGACACGCCAACCTGAGCAATGGCGGCGGCATCAAGTGAATTCACGAGCGCGAGCGTGGCGCCGCGAATGGCGCGAAACTCAGCCAGAACGTCTGCGAGCGTCCGCATATTCGAGCGACTCTCAGGCACGAACGCATCCTGGTCAAATCCCGGCAATGACGTTTTATCAGCACGCGCCACTCGCATGCAGCGATAGCTGAACACTCGCTCCGCGTCGGAAATATGGACGATTGATTCCTTAAGCGTCCACTTGCCTTCGGCATACGCGCGATTGGCCTGATCTTCGGTCACACCTTTCAACATTGAGTCAAGTTGATCGCACTGCTTCGCGAGCAACTCGCGGACGTCAGACAACTTTGCTTCTGAAAGTGCGGCGTCGGTCGCGTTGATATAGGTGATTGCGAACGGCGGGTGCTCGGACGGATCGGGGCGATTAATTGGGGCTTTCATGATGGCGGATTGGATGGATTAATGAGTGAAAACTGACTCGGAAATTAACTGCAAAAACGAGCTTACTCGGAGCTACGGAGACACCGAGAGAGCAACAAGGACGCTGAACGATTCGTTGTTTTCAAAAAAGGGATAATCGCCGTATCTGGCAATGACGTATGTCGTCCGTGAGGAGCAATCCGCGTGATCCGTTTGATCCGCGTTATGGCAGTTTGCGGTGGCAGTCTGCGGTGGCAGTTTGCGGTGGCAGTTCGCAGCAGTTCGCGATGGCAGTTCGCCGTTGCCGTTTCGCAAACCTCGAATTGTAGCGATCCCCGATTAAACCGTTCATTGAAAAATCGTCGATCAAACAATTCATTACGCTAAAACCCCAACGCCGTTCGCACCTGCGCGAGCAGATCCGCGCTCGGCAAACTCGCCTGCGCCAAACGCGGAGACCCACCTCCGCGCCCGCCAAGCGGACTCACGGCGGCGCGAATCATCGCGCCGGCATCGACGTTACTGTCGGCCGAGGTTGCGAGCATCACACCAACTGGCGACCGGCTGGTGATCACCACCGCTGCGCCCCCCAATGCGACGATTGCCTGAGCGAGCGCCTCGCGATCTTTAACCGCGCCGCCATCGAATGAAATCTGAACGCGACGCAAGCCGTTTGCGTCAGGAGTCGCCGCATCCCAGTGTTTGCGCGCGTCGTAACCCGCCAAATCCGCATTCAGTTTTCGATACTCGCGCTCGAGATCCTTCAATTGCTGTTGCTGCGCTTCGACCAACCGCGGCACATCTTCAACGGCGGCCGTAAAAACTTGCGCCGCGCGTGATAGTAAATCGGCGTCGCGCCGCGCCGCCCTCACCGCGCGTTGCCCGCACAGAAATTCAATGCGCACTTGCCCTTTTGTCCGCTCCGCACGTCGCAACAAAATCGATCCGATTTCGCCAGTGTGTTTCACGTGCGTTCCACCGCACGCACTGCGATCAACCTCCGCAATCGTGACCACGCGCAACGTTCCGGCGCGCTCGCTTGGCTTACGAAGCCCCGTAACCGTTGCGGATTCTTCAAACGAAACGGTCACTTCACGGTTCGCGACGACAATCTCGTTGGCAACGCGTTCCGCTTCAATCAATTTCGTTGCGTCAAAATTCGACGCGTTGACATCCAGCGTCGCGCTTTCAACGCCGAAGTGCACACTTACTGTTGGCCACTTGTATCGATCTTCAAACATCGCCGACAACAAATGCTGACCGGTGTGCTGTTGCATGAAATCGAAGCGGCGCCGCCAGTCGATAATTCCTTCAACCTTATCACCTTCTGGAAGCGCGCGCTCCAGAATATGGGCAACGCGATCATCTTCGTCGACAACTTCCAGTACCGCGACACCGTTCAAGGAGCCCAGATCGTGAAGCTGTCCACCCGACGTCGGGTAAAACGCAGAATGGTCGAGATACACTCGGCGTCCGTCATCACTTCGGTCAACGACGCACGCTTGGAAACTGGCGGCGTAGGCATCGGTGTAGTACAGGCGTTCAGTCATGATAAAAACAGGTGTGAAATCTGTTTCGGCGCTATTCTGTAGGGATCGGGAGAAGTGTAACGCGCGTGGCGGCAAATACCCTCCGGCAATTGCACTTCGTGAAGGCTGGTTTTGGCAACTGGACGGCTGTAACAGTTACTGGGCCGTTGGGCACTTGATGAATCGGAGCGTGATGCGACCAAAACTTCTGGCAGATAGCGCGTTCGGAATGCCTCGCCGTTTGCTGCGCGGATTGTCATTCGCCGCCGTTTGTATTGCTGTTGGGGCCTGTGCATCGATGTTCAAAATCACACCCGAAACGGACGACGGAAAACCCGCCAAGCCGGCGATTGCCGACAAGCCCAAGCCAACTCCAACTCCCAAAACAGAACCGCCCCCCAAAGTCGCCAGGGAACCAAAGGCGGAAAAACCAAAGGCAGTGGTCAACGCCGACTCGATCAGTCGGGTGGCGGCCGCACGCGATTCCGTGAGAAAAGTTGCTTCGGCGAAAGAATCGGCGCGACGCGACTCAATCCGAGTTGCGAACGCCGAACGCGACTCCACCCAAGCCGCCGCGCGCGCCGCGGTGAAAGCGCAAGCCGACGCCGACAAAGCGAAAAAAGTCGTCGCAGACGCCATTGCCAAAGCGCAGTCGGATTCCATCAAAGCCGCCATTGCAGCGGCCGCCCCATCCAAGCTGGCCGCTTCGTCTAAACCGAACAAGAATGCAACGGTTGTCGCCGCCAATCCGCCAGTAATTCGCCAGCCCGATCCAATTATCGAAGCGCCGATCATCGAGCCACCCGCTGCTGCGTCCGATTCAACGGGCATTGCTCGGCTTGTGCATGCCGCCGCGTTGTGGAATGCGGTGCGATTGTATCATCCAGCTGCGTCGCAACATCTCGCGTGGGACAATGCAACCGTGCGTCACATCACCGATGTTCGAGGAGCGCGTTCTCGCAACGAGTACGCGAATGCCATTCGCGAATGGCTCAACACACTCGACGACCACGAAACGCGATTGCAATCGGCAGCGGATGTTGCACCGGCCACGCTTCCGCCCACAAGCAGCACACCGAATTTCACGACCGTAGTCGACGTGATTGCTCCAGCCAAGAAAAATACCGCGGCCATCGTCGACACCACCTTCGTCCTTGCCTGGCCAGCAGGAGTTGTTGCCAATGACAGCTCGACGTGGCTGGCTTTTCAGGATCAATCGAACCGCATTGCGCGCGCATCACATGTGGTGATTGATCTGCGTGCACAGCGCCCGAGCAATCGCGAACTCGACGTTCCGTACAACTCCTCTGTCAACGCGTTTCAGACTTCGTTTGCAAGCAAATTCGCAACTTTCCCCGCCGTTGGACCCAGCATTCGCCGCCGAGCATACGAAGGCTGGCCGGATGAACGCAGGGGGATTGCAGAACCATTCGGAAACGCGATGTGGCGCGTAAGTAATCCACTCACCATCGTGCCGGCCGGTGCACCACCAATTGCCAATCGTCGCGTTGTAGTTGTTGCCGATTTGTCTTCCGAAATTCCGTCATCGCTGCTGGCACTGATATCGTCCAGGCAGGCAACACTCCTTGCCGATAACGGCGTTGGCCAAAGCGCGTACGTTCCCTACAGCGTGGTCCTGCTTGGTGAAGGCTTGTCAGCGCGCGTTCGACTTGGCGAGTTGCTTAACGCCGACGGAAGTATTGGAGTTCAGCCCGATTCCATAATCAGAAGCCCATCGGTTCGCGACGAATCTGCAATCCTCAAGAGTGCAATTCTCGTGGCCCGTGGGCTGTTGAACGTTTCGTCGCGACGGCATCTCGTCGTTGACAACGATGCGCTGTATGCGAACGCCGATTGGAATTTCGCGCACTATCCAATCATGGGTGCGCGACTGCTTGGCGCGTTCAAGATGTGGGGTACCGTTCGGGACTTTCATGCGTATCGCGAATTGCAAGACGAGAACATTGATGCGGCGCTGCAACGCATCATTCCGCGCGTTGAAGCAGCCAGGGATGCCGACGGTTACGCGGGGGCCATGCTCGACCTGGCCGCGGTGACAGACGATGCGCAGGCGACGCTCGCAAGCCCGTCGGTAACACAACATTTCGGATCGGCGTGGGCGCCGTTCCGCGCGCGCTGGATTGAAGGTCGTGCAATCGTCACGCAAGTCACGAATGACGCTGCCGGATTAGCGGTTGGCGACGAGATCACCGCGGCCGACGGCTATCCGATGCCGGCGTATGTTGCTGAGCGTCGTCGTTTTGGCGCTGCATCGAACGACTGGACGCGCATGCGAAATATCATGGATGCGCTGCCGCGCGGCGTTGCGGGTGAAGCGAGCTATCGTGCACGCGACGCAAGCAATCGCGACAAACAGCTCTCGATTACTCGCACTCCGCAAAACGGGACCAAACTTCAGCGCACAGAGCGTTACAACACGCCGGTGTGGCGGGAATTGACGAGCAGCATTGGCTACATCGATCTCGATCGCACCACAAGGGAGAATATCGACAGTGCTCTGACTGCCCTCAGGAGTATGAAGGCAATTGTTCTTGATGCACGCGGAACGGGCGGTTCCACGAACGAAGTGTCGAACGAAACGTTCGACTACTATTACAGTTCGGTAATGTTTCGCGTCAACACAGTCCTGAGCGCGTCTATCGCCAGGCAATCCATACCGCTTGGTTCTGAACCGTGCCTGCCAGCCGCCGTCGGAGAACTCGCTCCCTGTTATCATGAACGCCGAACATTCGACAATATCATTGGCACAGACGCGCCAAAAATGTATGGCGGGCGAACGGTGCTTTTGATTGACGAACGAACACAGGGCTCCCTTGAGCAGCTGGGACTCGCACTCGAAAGCGTTGGCAACACAACGTTCATTGGAACACCAAGCGCCGGTGCCAGCGGAAGCGTAACAGGTTTGAAATTGCCCGGGCAAATGTCGTTCACCTTCAGCGGCAGTGAAATTCGTCACGCCGACGGACGTCAACTGCAGCGCGTTGGGCTCACACCGCAAGTCGATGCACGACCAACAGTGAAGGGCATTCGTGCCGGCACCGATGAAGTACTGTTGCGCGCGCAGCAGTACCTGCAGGAATTGATCGACCCGGCGTTGCGCAAGAAAAAATGAGGCAGCTTCCTGCGCTGCCAATTGACGATGTCCTGGCAGCGTTACAGAATGCTCTTGACCAGCAGTCGAGCGTCGTTCTTGAGGCGCCGCCGGGCGCGGGAAAGACAACACGCGTTCCACTCGCACTGCGTGCTGCCAAATGGCTGGGAAGTCAGCGCATCCTCATGCTCGAGCCGCGACGCTTGGCCGCTCGCACCGCCGCGCATTACATGTCGGCGCAACTTGGCGAACGCGTTGGAGAGACAGTTGGATTTCGTGTTCGCGGTGAGTCGCGTGTTGGCCCGAATACGCGCGTCGAAGTCGTCACCGAAGGAATTCTCGCGCGCCTGATCGCCGCAGATCCATCGTTGGAAGGCATTGGCCTCGTCATTTTTGACGAATTTCACGAGCGCTCGTTGCACGCCGATTTGGGCCTTGCCCTCACTCTGCAAACGCAACAATTACTGCGTCCCGAATTGCGAGTGCTCGTGATGTCGGCAACGCTCGACGGGGATGCCGTAGGAGTGTTGCTTTCGGAAACGTCTGCCAAACCTGCTCCCGTTGTTCGGAGCGCCGGTCGCATGTATCCCGTCGAAACGTTGTATCGCGCGCGTCGCGGTGACGAACGCCTCGAGGCGACTGTTTCACGCGCGATCGTTGAAGCGTTGCGAGAGCAGCCCGGCGACATTCTGGTGTTTCTTCCAGGCGCAGGTGAGCAACGACGAGTTGCCGAGCGCATTTACGGCAACGATGCCATCACGAGCGCACGAGCGCACGTGTACACACTGCACGGTGCGATGCCGCTTGCTGAGCAAGACGCCGCAATTGCGCCGGCGCTAGCAGGCGAACGCAAGATTGTGCTCGCCACCAGCATCGCCGAAACAAGTCTCACTATTGAAGGCGTGCGCGTTGTCATCGACAGTGGATTGTCGCGATTGCCGCGGTACGCCGCTCGCGTTGGCATTACCCGACTTGAAACTGTGCGCGTTAGCCGCGCCTCGGCCGACCAGCGACGCGGTCGCGCCGGGCGCGTGGCGGCGGGCGTGTGCTATCGCCTGTGGGACGCGCACGAGGATGCGATGCTCGCGCCGCGCACGCGACCGGAAATTCTGGAAGCTGATTTGGCGCCCCTTGCGCTCGCACTGGCTGATGCAGGCGTCAGCAATCCGTCGGATTTACGTTGGCTGGATGCGCCACCGGCTGGAGCGCTTCAGCAAGCATGCGAATTGCTCACGCAACTTGGTGCGCTGAA
Source organism: Gemmatimonadaceae bacterium (assembly GCA_040004455.1). Lineage (GTDB taxonomy): Bacteria > Gemmatimonadota > Gemmatimonadetes > Gemmatimonadales > Gemmatimonadaceae > Gemmatimonas. The sequence goes on along the minus strand of JBDUAX010000135.1, from coordinate 3,327 downwards.
CGAAAGCGGTCGCATCACCACGCACGGGCAGCAAATCGCCGCCCTGCCGACGCACCCACGACTTGCTCACCTCCTGATTCGCGCAAACGAACATGGCGAAGCGAAGCTTGGCGCAACACTGTGCGCGCTGATTGAAGAACGCGACATTCTGCGCGGCCAATTTGGTCCGCCGGTTGCTGATCTTCGCTTACGATTGGATTTACTTCACGGCACACCCGCGTCAGCTATGAGCGTGTCACTGGCCGGTGCGCAAGTTGATCACGACGGCGTGCGTCGCGTTCGACAAGTTGCCAGCGATTTACAACAACGATTGCGCGAGAACACGCGCAATTCGGATAGCGCGAATCAGAGGCCCTCTCCGAGTTCCGCAACAGACTCGGTCAAGCTGAATCCGACGGTCAGCTCGACGACGAATTCCGATGACCCCGGCGCACTGCTCGCACTCGCCTATCCCGATCGCATTGCACAACGTCGCAGCGGCAGCGACGCGCGTTACCTGCTGCGCGCGGGTACTGGCGCATCACTCGCGCGTCACGACGCCATTGCCGATTCGCCATTTCTCTCCATTGCTGATCTCGACGGCACACCGCCGGAATTCCGCATTGCACGCGCCATTCCAATCACGCGTGCCGAAATTGACGCAGCGTTTGCCGATCAATTCATACGTGAGTCGGTGGTGGAGTGGGATTCAACTGCCCGCGCCGTTCGCGCCCGTAACCGCACGAAACTTGGCGCCATCATTCTTGACGATCACGCGGTCGCGAACGCTGACCCTGAGAAAATTCTCGCGGCGTTCATTAGCGAAATCGCACGAGTTGGTGCCGACGCACTCCCCTGGTCCGATGACGCACAGCGAACCCGTGCGCGACTCAACTTCCTTCACGCAAATATTCGCGACGCTTCCCAACTCACGAGCTGGCCCGACGTCAGTAACATCGCTCTCACGTCAACCCTGGCGGAATGGCTTGCGCCATCAATCGCTGGCCTTCGCAAATGGGACGAGCTCTCACGCGTGAATCTCAGTGAAGCGTTGCTGTCGCAACTCACTTGGGAACAGCGCGCGACCATCGACAAACTCGCACCGACCCATCTCGAGGTGCCAAGCGGTTCCCGCATCCCGCTCAACTACGACGACGGGTTGAACCCCGTGCTCGCAGTGAAGCTGCAGGAAGTATTTGGCTGGACTGCGACACCAACACTGCTCGAGGGCCGAGTAGTGGTCACGCTGCATTTGCTGTCACCCGCTCAACGCCCCGTGCAAGTGACGCGAGATCTTGCGGGTTTCTGGCGCACGTCGTACTTCGACGTTCGCAAAGATCTTCGGGGGCGCTATCCACGTCATCCATGGCCCGAAGATCCACTCTCCGCCGCAGCTACACGTCGCGCCAAACCGCGCGGTACCTGATTCGCTCGAAATCGAATTGCCGGTCAAGCGTAATTCGTGTGCAAAATTGGTAGATTGGTCCGCATGTTGAAGAAGTCGCTCAACACACGCGTAATTTTCACCGTGGTGTCGTTCGCCATGACGATTGGCGCGTCCGCCTACGTCGTAGCAACAAACTGGCCCGTCGGCGGAATGCCGTTGCTCGCGTGGAAAGCGCACGCTGCTGCTATCACGGCGATGTTCTTCGAAGTCATTACGCGCGCGCTCAAAATTCAAGTATCAGCACGCGCAGTCGGTCTACCGTTGAATTTCGGCACTGCACTGCGTGTTTGCCTGGGCGGAGATTTCGCGGCTTCAATCACTCCCGCGCGCTCTGGAGCCGAACCCGCACGATTTCTCGTGCTTGCGGAAAGCGGAATGAACTCCGCTGGTCGAGTCTTAGTGCTGTTCCTCGAGCTGTTTCTCGAAATGCTGTCGCTCACAATCGTGTGTCTCGCGCTCACATGGATCTTCTCAGGCCGCGGCGCGTCCATTGCTGGTCTGCTGAGCCTGATTGGTGGCTACAGCACCGCGGTCTTGTCCGTCGGCGCCGTCGGTTTGTTGGTGGCACGACATAACGCGCACGGACCACCACCAAAATGGGCACGCGCATTGCGCCTCGGTCCTGGACGCTGGCGCGCAATTCAACGAACACTTCGACAACTGCGCGCTTCAGTCTCGTCGCTGCGCCACTCACGCATTTCCCTCATGCTCGTCGCGCTCGGCGGCTCAATTCTTCACGTGTGTTTCAAGGTTGCTACGCTGCCGTTGCTCGTGTATCTCGGCGATCGCACGTTTCCGTTTACAATGAACACGCTAGCGCCACTTGTATTGTGGCCGCTGGCACTATTTTACGGCGGCGTCGTAGTACCAGCTCCGGGCGGAGGCGGCTTTATTGAAGGCGCATTCGCTGCAACACTCAAAGGTTCAATTCCAATCGGCATTTTTGCTGCGTCACTCATTTGGTGGCGCTTCTACACGTTTTATTTGTACATCGTCGTTGGCGGACTGGCCGCTGGCGACGCCGCTTTGCGCGCCATTCGCAGACGCGACGTCGAGGCCGCTCGATGAAGGCCACGCGGACACAGTTAGCGCTCGGTTTTCTCTGCATCTACGTATTGTGGGGTTCCACTTATCTCGCAATTCGGTTTGCTGTTGCAACCATTCCGCCATTCATCATGGGTGGTGTGCGGTTCATCATTGCGGGAAGTTTGCTGTACGGTTGGAGCCGTCTGCGCGGCGGTGCAAAACCAACGGTTGAGCAATGGAAAAACGCGTTCATCATTGGGTTTCTGCTGCTACTGATTGGCAACGGTGCCGTCGCATGGTCGGAACAGCGCGTGAGTTCCGGTATGACATCGTTGTTGGTTGCAACAATGCCACTGTGGTTAGTGTTGGCAGAATTGTACAACCGGCGGCGTCCGCAATTGTTGCAGTGGGTAGCCGTCGCCGCCGGTTTGATTGGGGTTGCGCTGCTGGTGTTGCCCACCGGTTCTGGCAGCGAGATCTCTCCCGCAGTCGATCCCATCGGCGCAGTTGTGCTGATGATTGGTTCACTCTCATGGACCATCGGCTCATTGTTTGCGCGCACCGCGAAGCTTGCATCACCGCAGAGTCTGGCCAGCGGCATGCAAATGTTGTGCGGCGGTGCGCTCATGCTGTCGGTGTCACTCGTCAGTGGTGAATGGACCGATTTCCACGCGAGCGCCGTGACATCGAGTTCAATGTTCGGGCTGCTCTATCTCGTTTTTTTCGGGTCGATCATTGGCTTCAGCACGTACATGTGGTTGCTGAGTGTTGCCAAGCCTGCGGCAGTCGGCACGTATGCCTATGTGAATCCAGTAGTTGCCGTGTTGCTCGGCGTTGTCATTGGCGGCGAAACCTACCGGCCTCGGCCGGTCTCG
>JBDUAX010000557.1:0-2931 GCA_040004455.1 Gemmatimonadaceae bacterium | reverse complement strand
CTGAGCACCAGCGAAGCGCCGGCCCCCTTCCGACCAAAAGGAGCGTAGCGTGACCTTGTCGCCTGATTTGTTGCAGATACTTGTGTGTCCGAAGTGCAAGTCGCCTCTCGAGTATTACAAGGGGCCGCCGGAAGCGCTGGTGTGTCGCAACAGCAAGCTTGTGTACGCGGTGCAGGACGGAATTCCGATCATGCTGATTGATGAGGCGCGCGCTTTGGACGACGCAGAATTTCCGTCGCAGACGTGAGCATTACAACGTGAGCACGAATTGGACGCCGGACGCATCGACGCCAGCGTTTGAGAGCGCAACGCTTTCACTCGCGCGCGAAACGGATGGAGAATTGGTCGCAACATTGCTCCGCCATCGGAATTCACTTGGTGCGCGCAAGGCGATGATTTATGTGCACGGGTTCATTGACTACTTCTTTCATGATCACGTGGCCGATGCGGTGCTGGCTGTGGGTTGTGATTTTTACGCGCTCGATTTGCGGAGGCACGGCCGATCGATACGCGAAGGCAATCGTCGCAATTGCTGCACCGATTTGGCGCAGTATTTCACGGAAATTTCGGCGGCGATTGATATAGTGATGAAAGAAGATGGTCACGACGGTGTGATCTTGTACGGACATTCAACTGGCGGATTGGTAGCGTCGTTGTACGGTGATCACGGCGAGCGTCGAAAGAGTCTGGCAGGAATTGTGTTGAATAGTCCGTTTTTCGATTTGAAGATTGGTGCGTGGCAACGCATGAAGTTGCCGATCGCTGTGGCGATTGGTGGCGTGTTTCCGTTTCTGAGCGATCCGAACGGCGTGTCGCCGATGTACGGCGAGAGCATTCACAAATCGAAGCGTGGGGAATGGAACTACGATTTGCGTTGGAAGCCCATCAAGGGATTTCCCGCGTATTTCGGTTGGGTGCGTGCCATTCGCGCGGGTCAGTTACGGGCACAGAAGGGACTGGCGGTTCAATGTCCCGTGCTTGTGATACATTCGGATGCAACTGGTGGCGGAGACGTTTGGGATGAAAGTTTTACAACGTGTGACATCGTGCTGGACGTCAATGACATGCGCGCCTACAGCGCTGGGCTCGGCGCCAACGTTACGCGAACAGAGATTCCCGGCGCGGTGCACGATGTGATGCTATCGCGTCTGGATGTGCGCACGCGGGCACTTAGCGCGATGACTGACTGGATGTACCGCACCGTCGGTGCTCGAAGCGAATTGCCCACCGCGACGCCCGTCATTTGACTCCGACTATACCGGCCTACGACTCATGATGAACGCTCAACTCGAATTCCGAAACAACATTGCCCGACTGATGCTGCGCGATTTGGCCGCCATGCGGCGGGAAGTGGAGCAGTATCCGAATGATGAATCGCTGTGGAAGGCGATTCCTGGCTTGACCAATGCGGGCGGAAATCTGGTACTGCATGTTGCCGGAAACATTCAGCACTTTGTCGGAAAGGTGCTCGGTGAATCCGATTTCGTGCGTAACCGTGACGCTGAATTCATCAAGCGTGGTTTAACGCGCGCGCAGCTGGTGAAGGAGCTGGAGCACACGATCAGCGAAGTTACGAGAACATTTTCCACGCTCAGTGCTTCGAAGCTGGAAGGAATTTTTCCGCAGGACGTAAACGGTAATCACATTCCGACTGACACCTTTCTCGTGCATCTGATTTCACATCTCGGCTACCACCTTGGGCAGGTGGATTATCATCGTCGATGCGCGACGGGCGACGCCACCACGATCGGAACAATGTCTCTGCCAGCGCTACTACTTCAATTTCCACCGATCACGCAACATGAAAGCGGCAACATGAAACTCCCGGTGCTTTGATGCATGATGCAACGCGGGTAATTCGCGCGGGATTGCCAGATGCGAAATCGGGAGATCCGTTCATGCCAGGGCCTGTGTTTGCGGCGCCGTATCATGTGCAGGGCGCGCCCGCTGATTCGGCATTTACGTATGGGCGCTTTCACAATCCGACGTGGAATAATTACGAAGCCGCGTTGGGCGCGCTCGAAGGAGGCACAGCGGTTCTGTTTCCATCCGGCATGGCCGCGAGTGCGGCGATATTCGGAACCGTGTTGCGGCCGGGCCAACGCGTGGTGATGCCTGAAGAGAGTTACTACACAACGCGACTCATTGCGCAGCAATACTTCGGTGCAATGGGTGTTGAGGTTGTAACGGCGAAGACCGTTGGTAATGCGCTTCAGTCGCAGCTCAAGGGCGCAACGTTACTGTGGTTGGAATCGCCGACGAACCCCGGCCTCGACGTGTGCGACATCGCGCGGTTGTCGGAACTCGCGCATGCAGAGGGCGTGATGGTAGCGGTTGATAACACAACGGCCACCGCACTCTGTCAAAAACCACTCGCGTTAGGTGCAGATTTTTCGATGGCGTCGGACACAAAGGCCATGACCGGGCACGCGGATTTGCTGATGGGACATGTTGCAACGCGCGACACCGTATGGAGCGACAAGTTGCGCACCTGGCGCACGCAGATGGGGAGTATTCCGGGCCCTATGGAGACATGGTTAGCGCATCGTTCGATGGGAACGTTGCATGTGCGCCTCGAACGTCAGTGTGCGAGCGCTATCAAGATTGCGGAATTTTTCAAGTCGCACAGCAAGATCACGAACGTACGGTATCCGGGGCTCGTGTCCGATGTGTCGCACGAAATTGCAAAAAAACAGATGACATGGTTCGGGCCCGTGATCAGTTTTGAGCTCGCAGATCAGCCGGCTGTTGAACGTTTCTTTGCGACGTCGACGTTGGTGCACGAGGCGACGAGTTTCGGTGGCATTCATACCAGTGCTGAACGTCGCGCTCGTTGGGGTGCAGATACGGTCAGCGAAGGATTTGTTCGATTCAGCGTGGGGCTTGAGGATGTGCGGGACTTAATCGACGATTTAAGCAACGCGTTGGACA
>JBDUAX010000134.1:0-9837 GCA_040004455.1 Gemmatimonadaceae bacterium | reverse complement strand
TGCCGCCGTACAACCACTGGGATTTGTATGGCAAGGCCAGTCCTATCACGCATGTTGATTCCATCACCACGCCGGTCATGATCATCTCGGGCGACATGGACTACGCGGCTCCGATGGAGCAGAGCGAGGAGTTTTTCACCGCTCTTAATCGCTCGGGCAAGGCGGTGCGGTACGTTCGGTATCCCGGTGAAGAACACGGCAATGCGTCGGCGGCAAATATCATTGATCAGTTCAAGCAGATGACCAATTGGTTCGACGCGTGGTTCGCGAAGGACGTGCCGCGGTAGATCGCGCGCTCGTTCGTCACCCGTTGGCACAAGCGACGATGGCGCCGGTTTATTTAGTGCGTTGAGCAGGCAAGACTGTTATGGCAGCGAATGAAACGAAATCAGTGAGACCAGACAGCGGCCGAAGGCACGACCGTGGCGAAACGGTCAGCCAGCGCAGCGAGGGTTGCAGCGTGGACAACAGCCGCCGGAACGACGCCGCCATCGGTGTTCGCAAGATCCCGGGTGGCACAGGCAGCGGCGACTACCGTCGAAGCGTAGCCGTGGTCCAGGGCCGCACGCGCGGTTGCGCTGACGCACATGTGCGTCGCAAAGCCGCCGATCACCAACTGCTTTCGGCCGGTGGCCTGTATGAGTTCGTGAAGTGCGGTGCCGGCGAATCCGTTGGGCAAGCTTTTGGCGACCTGCGTTTCACCTTCGACGGGAGCGAGCTCCGGAATGATCGCGACGAAGCGGCCGCTCGGATCGAACAACGCTCCACCGGCTCGTCCGTGATGAACGATGTGAAAGACCGGTGCGCGTGCCTTTCTTGCCAATTGCAGTAGGGCCAAGCATTCGTTGGTTGCGGCCTGTATCCCGTTCAGGGGCAACCCTCCAGTGACGTACTCCATTTGCGGGTCGATCAGCAGTAGGGCGGCGTGCTTCCAGTCAGCGAGCAGACGCGGCGCGCCGGCCAGCTCCAGCAGGGTCTTCGGTGTATGCATGGCTCGTGCAGTTGGGAGTAACGCCTTTTACGCAGGCGATTGTGACGAAAATGTGGGACCGCTGTACTACGTGAATATGATTGCCTCGCGATGAGGGCGCTCGAGCCGGCGGAAAACCGCGTAGCTGCGTGCGGAGCTGATGATCGATGCTCTCTGCATGCCGCGTAACGCCCGAGCGCCTCGGCGCCGTCGTCGTGCAACGTGCCAAGGGTTGTCAAAATAGCTGGCATGAATGATCGCCGCTCACATCAGATGGAGCCGAACTGACGCTCAACGGCCTTGTGATCCTGCTTCCATCCGGCGTACGCCTGACGCGCCATCTCGTCGGGGAAATGTGTTCGTCGCCCGCTTCAATGCCCGTGAGCACCGCACGCGCGACATCAATCGCCGGTGTCTTGGGCAATTCAAACGAACGAATCATGTCAGTGTCTACTGAACCCGGAAACACGCTGAATACTTTCACGCCGCGTTTTCCCACGGCGCGCCGTTCAGGTTCCGCGACAATCATTGAGCGACTCATGGACGTGCTGTTCGTACACGTCCTGCGCGCGCGTGGATGGACGACCGCAGTCACGACAACGCATCATGGCTCAAGGCGTTGCGTGATCCGATAGGGTCGCGCGCGTTAACAACACCGCACGCGCAGCCCAACGCGCCGTGGACGATTGAAATGCTTGCGCGCGAAGTTGGCTACACATCGGGGTTCGCGTTTTCGCGCGCGTTCTCACGCCTGCGCGGCAGTCTGCCCGGACGTTACCGCGCGGAAGACACTCGCCGCGCCGCGCGTCATTAAAAATGACCCAGAGTGCCTTAGAAATATCCGCGAACTCCACAACCGACTGCGCAACCTTCGCCTTACTCCACAACACGCACTACATAGTCCTGCCCCTGCCACTTGAGCTGATCGGGCCAGTACAACGTCAACTTCACCTCTGCACCAACTGCCAACCCGCTCGTTGGCAATTCCACTACATGCAAATTCGGCGCAAGTTGCACGCACTTCGTATCTGTCGTGGTCGTCCAATTGTCCGTCGTCCAATGCACCGACACCTGCTCGTTCGCATCAACACGCAACACGCGACCAACCGGCATCACATTCACTGCGCGCGACGCACGCCACGCAGTAACACGCGGAACGTTTTTGCCCTTGAGATAACGCGCCTGCGTTTGCGGCGGACAATCGAACAACCGCCCCTCATGCAACGACCGCAACACCTTCACATATTCGGCGTGCGCCCACACGAGCGGCATCGCCGATCCGGTTGCTTCCCCATTAAACAATTCGCGTTCGGGAATGTCAGGCGCGTTCCACACTTGTTCTGGCAAAAACGCACCGGAACTCGCTTGCGCACGCATCACTGCGGCGAGTCGAATTGCTTCATCAATATTGCCCGCAGCGAGCTCATAGTGTGCGCGCTCCCCCGCGAGTAATGGCCAACCGCGACCGATACCCGTGCCGTCAAACGGGCGGCCGTCGGCGTATTCGCCATAACCGTCTTCGTTATAGCGAAGCCAGGTCGGACCCGTGTTCGTTTCGCTTCGCAAAAGGGCGTCAATCACCTTCACGGTATTCAGCATGCGCGGATCATTGGCATCGCGCAAGCCAAATCGTACAAGTGCCAGCGCGTCGGTGCTCACGAGCTCGGACGCGGAGATCGTTGCATGCTGTCCCTCGCGATTCTTGACTGGGACCATGGCACGAGTTGGCGCGCTGGCGTCATGGGCGTCGGAACTGCCGATACGCACATAGTATCCATCAACGCCAATACGCTTGGCGAGTTCGGTGCCGGTCGCATAAGTGAACTGCTCGACGCTCGCGTTCCAATCATCGGCGGTATCGCGTAAATAGTTCGCGAATTCGTTCTGGCCAGCGAGATCGGCCAAGTCGGCGCCGCACAACAACGCAGAAATTTCAACGGCCAGCGTGAACGGCGAATACCCCGCATTCTCCTCCCAGCGATCCTGCTCGGTGCTGGGCCCATGCGTTGCAACAAAAACGGCGGCGCGCTGCACCATTGGCCAACCCCGTTTTACTTCGTGTGCGTCAATTGCTTTTTCTCGTCGCGCTTGATCGACCAGCAGAATAGGAAACGCTGCTTCATCCAGTTGAATGCCACCCCAGAATGCGCTCCCATTGAGCCACATATTTTGCGGCCAATGTCCGTCACTTTCCTGCGTGACAGCCAAGAATCGAAGCATCGACTTCATCTCATCGTGTGCGCCCGCGGCGAGCAATCCACCGGCCGTTTCCACCATGTCACGCGGCCACACGAGGTGATACCCGCCCAGATTTCCATCACCCTGCGATGAACCCCACGGTACCGACAAGCTCGCAATCGCACCACCATCGCAATTCATACTCATGTGCGATTTCATCACGGCCGTACTCGCGCGATACAAATGTGGTTTGGTGAGCGCAATCGGTTCATCCAGCGGTTGCAATGCATGTTGCCACTTACGCCAGGCATCCACGTAACGGCGTTCGGTATCTTCGTACGTTTCAAGCAACGCGGAGCGCGCGTGCATTGCTGCAGTTTCAGGGTCGGCGCCAAAACCAACCGCGATGGTGAACAACCCTTCGCTTCCCATCAATTCAATTTCCGCGGCCAACGCAATGTTGCCGTTTTCGGCACGGTCGTAGACGCGTGTTATGCGCCCGTTGTCTTTAACGTCATGCCACGCGTCGCCGTCACCAACGAAGCCCGCTGTTCCATCAACCAATTGCGCCGAACACACCACGGCCATCGACAATGATTCGCGTTGCGCAAACAACGCCGGATGCCCCTTGTGCTTACCAATCCAACCGGTGTTGCCTGCGCCATGATTGCCAAGATGCGGGCTCACGATCAACACCAAACGGTAATCGCTCAGCATTCCCTTATGCGGCGTAAATCGCATTTGCTGCAACACGGCGTCGTAATTCGGAGAAGCGCATGTCATCTTTTCAATTTCGTAACGCGCGTCGTTGCACACATTGAGCATACGAAACGCCGGAATTCCAGGAGCGAGCCATTCAATGGCGTGCGAGCAATCGCGTTTTTCTTCGGAGAAGAACCCGTCTCCGGCGGTGATCAATAACCCAGCGTCGCGCATGCACGCCGTATCAACTTCGGGATAGTAAATTTCATTCAGAATTCCGTGACTCGCGGTAAACCACACGCGTGATCCGTCGCCAATCGCCGTACCAACAGCGCTTTTGTTTGCAGTGGTCCAGCGGGGATCGATGCCGGGCCAGCCTGGAGCCATGCGCAAACCGTCAGTCATGAATGTCGTTGTGAAATGTGTTGGAATTCGACCACGCCTTGCGCAATGCAGATGCTGACGCCGCGTCGAGGAACGTGTGCACGCTCCTCGCTTCGCGAATGATTCGCGCCACCGGCATTTGTGACTCATCGTTCTCGAGCGCCTGCTGCATCGCGACCGCTTTTCCATCGCCGAAGGCCGCGACAATGACTTCGCGGGCGCTTGCAATTACATGGTAGGACAGCGACAGCCGCTCCGCGGGCGGCTTCGGCGAATCGATAACTGCGATAACGCTGGGCTGCACATCGGATGCTGACACATGGCCGGGAAAAAGCGACGCGATGTGGCCATCTTCGCCAACTCCCAATAGCGCAACATCGAGCGTAACGGGATTGCCACAAACGTCGTCGAGCAAGCGCGAATAGGTATTTGCGGCCAATTCCATATCGCTTGCGATCGCCGAGTTGCTTGCAGTGGTGCTTTCGGTCGTGCTTGAAGGATCGTCGTTGCCCGGATCACCAAACATCACGTGCAGATGAGCAGTCAACGCAAAGTGCGTAGCCTGCCAGATTCGGAACGCGTGGCCGGCATTTGAATTGACATCGGCCAGTGGTACGGCGCGCTCATCAACCCAGAACACATGCACTTTCTCCCAGGGCAAATCCTGAACGATGAGGGGCGGAATCACGGCGTCAGCAATCGAACCGCCCGGAATAGCCAAGGTGAAAACATCACGCTCTTGAATGGCCGTTCGCGCAGACTCTGCAATGAGCCGCACCATTTTCCTGGCCATCGCATCGCGCGATCCAACTTCGAACTGATCCGGCCGCTCGGATGACATCGTCGTTGCCCGAAAAACTACGGTGGAGAAAAGTGCCGCTTGTCTTAACCTACCCCGGGGCCAGATTTGAGAGAACTGCACTTTACGACGCGGTTAAGCCACGCAGTTCAGGAGAGTATATGGAAATCGGGATGATCGGGTTGGGCCGGATGGGTGCGAACATGGTTCGCCGACTCATGCGCGGCGGGCATCGTTGCGCGGCGTTTGATCGAAGCGCGGACGCCGTGAACGCGCTCGCGAAGGAAGGCGCGATTGGTGTGCACTCACAACAGGAATTAATTAACGCGCTGGCCACTCCGCGCGTTTTGTGGTTGATGGTGCCGGCTGCGTTTGTCGATTCATCAATTGACAGTCTTGCACCGCTTCTATCGCCGGGCGACATCATCATCGATGGCGGCAATTCGAACTACCAGGACGACATTGCGCGTGCGAATCGATTGAAGTCAGCGGGTATTCACTATGTCGACGTTGGCGTAAGCGGCGGCGTGTTCGGGCTCGACCGAGGCTATTGCCTGATGATCGGTGGCGAGAAGGAAGTGGTGAATCATCTCGAACCGATTTTCAAAACCCTCGCGCCAGGTATTGGCAGCATTCCGGCAACTCCCGGTCGCGGCGACAAAGCGGGCACCGCGCAAGACGGCTATTTGCATTGTGGAGTTGCGGGCGCGGGACACTTTGTGAAGATGGTGCACAACGCCATTGAGTACGGCATGATGGCCGCGTATGCCGAGGGGTTCAATATTCTGGCGCATGCGAATGCGGGTTTGAAGAAGAATCGCGAGAACGATGCGGAAACAACGCCCCTTCGACAACCCGAACACTACCAATACGATTTCGCTCTTGGTGAAATCGCAGAAGTGTGGCGTCGCGGCAGTGTGATTCCGTCGTGGTTGCTCGACTTGTCTGCAGCAGCAATGGTGAACGACGCAAGCCTGAAGGACTTCGACGGACACGTTTCCGATTCAGGGGAAGGACGCTGGGCGCTGTCGGCAGCGAATGATCTTGCCGTGCCGGTGCACGTGTTGTCGGCGTCGTTGTTTGCGCGTTTTGAATCGCGCGGCGAGGCCGATTTCCAAAATCGCTTGTTATCGGCGCTGCGTTTTCAGTTTGGCGGGCACACGGAGAAACCGAAATCATGACGAGCGTCGCTACGAACGAAAAAGACGGAGTTGTTGAGCAGGCTTTCAGCGATTCCGTCGCGTACGCTGAAAAGAACGACAACAGCGTGCATGCACACGCGGATTTGTCGGATGCGCTGGTGTTTTTCGGCATCACGGGCGATCTCGCGTTCAAGAAAATCTTCCCCGCGCTGCACAACATGGCGAAACGCGGGATGTTGAATTTGCCGGTTGTCGGGGTCGCGGCATCGGCATGGACACGAGAGCAGCTGGTTCAGCGCGCTCGGGACAGCATCACGCAGCATGGTGGGGGTGTTGACGAAAAAGCCTTTGCCATTTTGGCGAACGCGATTTCATATGTGCAGGGAGACTATCGCGCGGCCGACACCTTCAATCGCATTCGGATAGCGCTCGGGAATGCGCAGCGCCCGCTGCACTATCTCGCTATTCCGCCGTCATTGTTTGGCGCTGTCGTGGAGGGACTCGCGTCGGCGAATTGCACGGAAAACGCGCGCGTCGTCCTTGAAAAGCCGTTCGGACGCGATCTGGCGTCGGCGAAGGAATTGAATGCAACGTTACTCGCGCGCTTTGATGAATCGCGAATTTTTCGCATCGATCATTATCTAGGCAAGGAAGCCGTACAGAATTTGCTGTACTTTCGCTTTGCGAACGCATTTCTCGAGCCAACATGGAACCGCCAGTATGTCGAGAACGTGCAGATCACAATGGCCGAATCATTCGGCGTTGAAGGGCGCGGAAAATTTTACGAAGAAGTCGGCGTCATTCGCGACGTGATTCAAAATCACCTGCTGCAAATTGTCGGCTTTCTCGCAATGGAGCCCCCCACCAGTTCGTACAGCGAAGCACTGCGCGACGAGCAGGCGAAAGTCATGCGCAGCATTCGCAAGCTAAGCGCCGAAGATCTCGTGGTCGGCCAGTTCGACGGCTATCGCAATGAGGAAGGAGTTGCGCCCGATTCAAAAGTGCCAACCTTTGCGGCAGTGCAGCTCTTCATCGACTCATGGCGCTGGGCCGATGTTCCGTTTTACATTCGCGCCGGAAAAGGGCTCAAGCTGACTGCAACCGAGGTGGTAGTGGAATACAAACTGCCACCGCAAGTTGTCTTTCACGAATCCGCACACAGTATGGGTAACTACGTGCGCTTTCGTCTCGGTCCGGAAGTTGTCATCGCGTTGGGCGCGAGCACCAAGCGCGTTGGGGAAGGCATGGCCGGACAGGTGCAGGAACTCTCCGTTGTGCGCCATCACGAAGCCGACGAAATGGACGCGTACGAACGACTGTTAGGCGATGCAATGCACGGCGACGCAACATTGTTTGCGCGACAGGATGCAGTGGAAGCAGCGTGGCGTCTCGTCGACCCATTGCTCGAAACGCACATGGCTCCGGACAATTATGAAAAGGGAACGTGGGGGCCCGCCTCGGCCGATCAACTAACGCGCACCGTCGGTGGATGGAGCAATCCGCAATGACGAAGTCGCAAAATGCATCGGCGGGTACGTCCGAACAGAACGTGCTTGTGATTGATGTTGGCGGCACGCACGTAAAAGCGCTCGCGACCGGACACACGAATCCCGTGAAGTTTGATTCGGGCGCTGAACTCACGCCGCAAATGATGGTAGACGGTGTAAGGTCGGTGATCGGCGAGTGGACGTACGACGTTGTGTCTGTCGGATTTCCCGCGCCCGTATTGCACGGCCAGATTATGCGGGAGCCGGTTAACCTTGCAACGGGATGGATGAACTTCGACTTCGAGACCGCGTTCGAGAGGCCCGTGCGCGTTGCGAACGATGCGCTCATGCAGGCCATTGGCAGCTACTCCGACGGACGCATGTTGTTTCTCGGCCTTGGAACGGGTTTGGGTTCGGCGCTTGTTGACGAGGGGTATCCCATTGCGCTCGAAATTGCTCACCTCCCTTACAAGAAGCGTACGTATGAGGAATATCTGGGCATTGCGGCAATGAAGCGTTCCGGGCATGACAAGTGGGAAAAACACGTTCACAAAATTTCTGAAGAATTGTGCAGCGCACTCGTGTGCGATTACGCCGTGCTTGGTGGCGGAAACTCGAAGTTGCTGAAGTCCTTACCGCCACACGCCCGGCTTGGCGACAACGCCAACGCGTTCCTTGGCGGATTTCGAATGTGGACTGACAACACCAGGGGAAATACAAAAGGGAATACCGCATGAGCGATTTCTCGCGTCGTGACTGGATCAAGACGGTCGGCGCAGTAAGCGCCGGTGCAATGGTGCCGTTGCCCGAGTTGAATGGCAACGCGCTTTTTGAAGCAGGCAAACCCGTTCCCGACGTGCTGCGCGTGAGCGAGATGTTCGCCCCCGGCGACATTGTTGATCTGTATTCCACGAGCGAAGTGTTTATTCCGCCTCGCGGACGTTCAAACATGAAATTCAGTTTTGATTTTCCCGAACCGGCAGTGGTATTTGGCGATCATCGCTTTGGATTTGTACTGTTTACGGACGAGAACACGTACAGTCTCGACAAGTCGCGGATGAAGGCAAGCGTGACGCCGGACGGCCTGGTGCTGACGTGTGATTCCTTTGTATGGGCGGGTGGTCAGGAAAAGTCGCCGGGAAAATTCACGGCGACGTTCAGGAAAAGCGGAACAACCACGACGTGGGATTCCGTTGTGGAAATGGCGCATCCAATAAAGACCGTGACAACAGTTGTTCGTGATGTGCCGCGCGGGAAAGTGTCCATTGGTGGTGGCGCGCTGGTTGATTTGGGTGAGAACGATTTGCTCGCGGGATACACGTTTGGCGCGGGTGATTTGCACGGTGCAGGAACTCCACAGAGCATGACAACGCCCGTCGCCGTCGTGCAGAAAGCCGACAACGACTTCATGTACTTTACGACCTTGGACACGCGAGTTCGTCCAAAACGATTCTATTTCCAAAATGGACCGCAGGCGTTTCGTGTGGAGTTCATTTACGAGCACGACGCCTGGAAGAACGACCGGAGCATCACTGTGCCCACATGGAAAATTGCGCACGCGGCATCGTTTGAAGAGGCGATGAACGCGCACATGTCGCACATCGAAACCGCGTACAATTTGAAATCGTGGGATGCGCGCACCGACGTGCCAGCGTGGATGCGAAATTTGGCAATGGTCGTCACGATGCATGGTATGCATTACACCGGCTTCATGTTCAACGACTATGCGCAGCAGTTGGAGATTCTCAAGTGGATTGCCACGCAAATTTCTCCCGATCGCGTGCTGATTTTTCTCGCGTCGTGGGACGGCCGATACTATTGGGATTATCCCAACTACAAAATCCCCGATCGTATGGGTGGCGAAGCGGGATTCAGGAAACTCATTAGCGAAGGGCAGAAGATGGGCTTCAGGATGATGCCCATGTACGGCACGAATTCAGCGAATCGCAAGCAGCCGATTTTCAAGAAGTTTGAAAACAGCGTTACGCAAAAAATTGACGGCGATGTTTACAACCTGAATTGGGTCGATGTTATCAGTGCAATCAAATCCGGGCCTGCATACATTCATTAGCCACACACCCAGTTCATAAATAGTATTGGGCAATAATCCCTTTAGCCCGGTAACAAAACATAAACCTGGCTGGTACGCAGCATTAACAAGCAGCATATTACCTT
>JBDUAX010000004.1:0-31051 GCA_040004455.1 Gemmatimonadaceae bacterium | reverse complement strand
TTTCGCTGCTCGAGAGATCGGTTTCTGAATTGCGCGCGCAAGAGAATTCGCTCGACTCAGTGCTTTCACTTTCGGGTCACAAGGACTTCGACCCGCGCAGGCTCGCTGGCTTTCCTGCAATGCTGCAAAGCCCGGCGGTGAACAGTTTGCTTACACACCTTTCCGAAGTGCAGGTAACACGTGGCATGTTGCTCGGAAAACTGACGAGCGATGCGCCTGAAGTGCGCGCACTAACCGCCGTGAGCGACTCGCTGACGAAACAATTGTTGCCGCTGGCGCAGACTTATCGCGAGTCGTTACGCAGACAGCGCGAAGCACTTGCGTCGGACGTGGCGCGCGTGCGTGATCGCATTGATGCACTGCCAAGACAAGCCGAGGCACTTGAAGGTGGACGAACTGCGCTGGAGCGTCTAACGCGACTTGATTTGGGCATGGGATCGCAAGTGCTCGAAGCGCGACTCGCCGCCATTACTGAGGGCGGTGACGTGCGCGTCCTCGACGCAGCTGTACCACCGCGAAAAGTTCAGTTTCCTCGGCCGCTCATTACAATCGCTATTGGACTTGTTGTCGGCGTGATGTTGGCCGCAATTGTGGCGCTGTTGTCGGCCGCTCCAACGTCACAATCGAAAGCAGGCTGATTGTGCGGCTTACTCCGCGTGTATTGCTGGCGGTTAGTGCAGTCACACTGGTGTTGGGTAACGTTGGGCGCATTCCGGGTGGTGCGCTAGGTGGGCGTAACGCTCCAATCGGGTTGAACGATCTGTTGCTTGCGCCGCTCTGGTTGGTGGTAATAGGAGTTGTGTTGCGCGGTCAACGTCGCTGGACTCTCGACACGACAACTGGCTGGAGTGCGCTGTTCGTTGCATTGGCGTCACTCTCAACCATGATGGCCGTGTCACACTTTTCGATGGACGCCGGAGAGGCGTTTGGTGTGTCCGCGTTTCTGATTCGCTGGGTTTTGTATTTTGGATGGTATCCGTTGGTGGCAGCGTGCCTCGATGTGGATGACGTTCACGCTGTTTGGCGCCACTTCGATTCCGCAATTCTGTGCTTCGCCATTTTCGGATTGTTTCAAGTGGTGTTTCTGCCCGGCTTTGCCCAGATGATTTCCGATGGTGGCGTAGGCGCACCGCAATGGGACGTGCAAGGGCGTCGACTGGTGAGCACGCTACTTGATCCGAATTTTGCGGGAATTCTTCTCGCTATTGCGTTGCTCATGCGCATCGCGCGCGTTGCTGAAGGATTGAACGAGCGTAAGCTGCCGTTAATCGTTCTGTCTGCAGCGCTGTTGCTGACGGTCTCACGTTCTTCGTTGTTAGCGCTAGCCGTTGGCATTCTCGCAATTGTCGCGGCGCGCGGTTTGAAAATGCGGTTAGTAAAGGTGTTTCTTGGTGGCGCATTGCTTGGTCTGCCATTCATTACACTCTTTCTCGCCTTTGCATCGGGGTTCAACAAATTGCGCGTTGACGCCTCGGCGTTGCAGCGATTGGTGCCATGGCTTCGCGCACTCGAACTCATTCGCGATAATCCGGCACTGGGAGTCGGGTTCAACGCAGTTCCCTTTGCGCAACTTGAACGCGGGTGGCGAACGTTTGGCGGTTCGGATGTATCAATGGACGGTGGTTTATTGTTCGTTGGCGCAATGACCGGCGTCATTGGCCTGCTATTGTATGTCGGCTTGCTTGTGAGCGCGGTGCGCCGAGCGCGGCGAGTGTGGCGAAATGCACAGGCACCCGCTCAGGATCGCGCGTTTGCTACCGGCGCGGCGGCCGTGACCGTGGCGGTTGTTGTCCACTCTTTCTTTGTGAACTCATTGTTGCTGCCGTTCGTGATGCAGTTGCTATGGATTCTGTGGGGCAGCGTACGCGTGCTTCAACGCGCGACGCATACTTCGTCCATCAAAGCGCGTAGCATCGTTCGCCCGGTAATTGGACTCGCGATCGCCGCAACAACTGCGTGTACTCCCTGTTCGGGGTCGCTCGATTGCACAACGTCACCACGTCTTGATGCTACCGGTACCATTGTCAGAGCGGTGGACGGCAAAGGTGCGGCGAACGTGCGCATCACTGCTACGCTGCCAAATGGCACCGCGAAATCGACAACGACGAACAGTGAAGGTCGGTGGCGCATTGTGATTGATGATGCTCCAGGTGATCTAAGCAATGCGACTATTACTGTTGCAAGTGCCGGCAGCAATGGCTATGTCGTGCACGATGCGGGGCTGACAACACGAACAGGCGCCGGCGATTCGCAGGACGTTGGCCGCTGGATGAGCAAAGCGACGGCGCGCTATCAAGCCGCGTTGATCTACCGCGGGTTGCCACTGGCCGGTGCCACTGTCACGTTTACGCCGGCGGCAGGAATACTTGCGACCAATGTGAAGAGCCCGGGCATCAGCAACGGCGGCGGAATTTTTGAACTCGACATCGAATCGCCGAACGACCTCGGCACACTCGTTGGTTCGTTGCATGTCGCGCATCCAGACATTCGCGCATCGGACTTGAACGGCTTCACAATTCCGCTTGAGTACAAGTATGGACTGCCCGGTCCCAAGGGCTCCGTAACAATTGGCGGAGTCATTTCTTACGGTGCACAGGTATTGTTTCGCGGAACGCACGAACAGCTATCCGGCGTTCCTGTGGAATTTCAACGCACGGCGGGCATTAGCACTATTGAGTCGATCGTGCGCGTGACAACAGGCGGCAACGGGTTCTTTCGTCTCGACTTGACTCCCAATGTCAGCGACAACATTCCGCTGTTTGGTTTTGGTGTCGTTGGTGATGTCGTGATAAAACCCGTTGGGTTGCCGGAGACGCGCTATACCAATGTGCATCTCAATGTTTACGACTCGCTGTCGCTGCGCAGCCTGGGCTCGTTTGCTTACGGTGAAAGTTGGGCGTGGGCGCTGGAAATTTGGCGCAACAGCACACTCGCGCCCACACCAGGCGTTGATGTGGAGTTTCGTCAAACGAGCGGTCTCGCAATCGCACCGACCGTCATTAAAGGTCGCACTGACGCAGGCGGGCGCGTCGAATTGCGCTCTCCGGTGCACGACACAGGCACGGTCATTGGCGATTTAGTGGTGATGCCTGCCGGTGAACCGCAGAAGACAATCAGGAACATCAAGTTGCGCACGTCCCCCGACGACAATTTGCATTTCGCCGGAGTGTTCGGATTCGGGCCCGCGCTGCGCTATCAGATTGAAGTGCTACAAGTGAACGGAACACCGGTTGTTGGCGCCCAGGTTCTTTGGACGCAGAGCTCCGGCATTGCAGCAACGCCTAGCTCCTCGATTTCTACCACGGATGCCAGCGGTCGCGCATCGGTGACGCTGCTACCTTCGACAGATGGGGAAGTTGTTGGAACAATTCGTGTAACTCCTCCGGCTCCGTGGACTGCTGGCACTTCGTTCACATTTACAAATTTGCACCTCGCCACGTTTGAAAGCGGCAGTACTGTGTTGGGCACGTCGTATCGCATTTCCGCGCCGTGACCGGCGATCAGGGAACGCGTTTACGCGCTCTCACTGACGAAAAATTACTTCGCAAGAACGTCGTATTGAGTTTGGTTGGATGGGCGCTGCCAGCAGTTGCTGCATTTATTGCAATTCCATTGTTGGCGAGCGATTTTGGCGCAGCGCGTTACGGATTGCTGGCGCTCGCCTGGAGCACAGTCGGGGTCTTTTCGCTCATTGATTTTGGTTTGGGACGCGCCCTGACGCGTTTGGTTGCTGAACGTGTGGCCGATCACCGCGACGACGAGTTGCCGCTTATTGTCTGGTCGGCAAACTGGATCGTACTCGCGTTGAGTGCCTTCTTTGGATTGTTGCTCGCCGTTGCTGCACCGTTCATCGCGACAAAGATGTTGAAGGTGCCGACCGAGTTGGCAGACGAAGCGACCGGTGTATTGCGATTGCTCGCACTCGGCCTTCCGTTTTTCGTACACGGCGTGGTGTTGCGCGGCGTGATGGAGGCCGTCCAGCATTTTGAGCTAATTGTGAAGTTGCGGGTGCCGTTGGGACTGGTAACGTACGCTGGCCCGCTGTTGGTGTTGCCATATGCTCCCGACGCGCGCGTTGCCGTGGCCATCGTTGTTGCAGGGCGCATTTTGTACTGGATTGCGAACATGGTTGCGCTGCAGAAAGTGCAACCGGGTTTGGCGAGACCACGTGCCGGCAACCGCGATGCGACGCGCGAACTGCTGACAACCGGTGGATGGATTACCGTTTCGAATTTGGTCAGCCCACTGTTGGTGCAGGGGGACCGCTTTGTCGTCGCTTGGGCGCTGCCAATTGCGGCGACTGGCTACTACGTAACGGCCGCCGAAGTCGCAACCAAACTGTGGTTGTTCACGGCTGCATTGCAGCCCGTGTTATTCGCCGCGCTGTCCGCGGCAATTGGTCGTGATGCCGAAAAAGCGGTGCAATTGTTGGAGCGTGCGGCGCGCGTAACCTTGCTCGTACTGTTTCTTCCGTCATTGGCACTGGCCGTATTTGGGGAATTCGGAATGCGTTGGTGGTTAGGCGCCGCCTTCTCCCCCGACACAGCCATAGCACTGCGATGGTTAGTGGTTGCCGTGTACGTGAACTGCGTTGCTCAGGTGCCGTACGCGGCATTGCAAGGTGGCGCTGATGTTCGCGGGCCGGCAATGTTACACTTGTTAGAGCTGCCGCTGTACGCAATCGTGCTTTGGGTCTTGATGCAAAATTTTGGCATCGCCGGTGTTGCGGCCGCGTGGTGTGTGCGCATGACGCTCGACACGTTTGCAATGTGGTGGCTGGCCGCACGTTCAATGCCTGGGGCCAGATCAGTTGCGTTACGCACTCTTCGACTTGGTGGAGCGCTGACTGTTATTCTGAGCGCTGCTGCGTGGTGGGGCGGGCCGCCCGCGTAAGGTTGGGAGTATGCCCCAGGCGCTTACGAACAAATTGAATTACGCGATCGACGCGCTCGGCACCAACAATTGCGATTGACCAGAACCAAAAGTGGAACATTGCATAGCGATTGAAACCCAATGCGCCCAGGTCGCGATAGAATTTGTAGAACTCGCGCCTGGAAACGTGCGCCTGGTGCGCGATGGTCGGATACATGTAGTTGGCGAAATCTTTTCGAATTGCTTCGGCAATTGCAATTCCGCGTTCGCGCTCCACTGCTTCGGCAATGGACATGAGCGAACGAATCATGCGCAAATCGGTGTCGGGAGGCTGCACACCCGGGGTGTATTTTCCCTGCTCCGCTTTCGCTGCACCGAATTCTGGTACGCCGTCTTTTCGAAACAGTGCAAGTATGTTGGGGATGTACGCGGCCGGTCTCGTAACCAGGATGTTGGCGGCCAGCCAATGCTGGTAAAACAGAGTGCCGTCCCAGCGGTCGGTTGCAACCGCGGCTGCATCGTCTCGATGAATGACCAGTCCACTCATTGATACCAATCGTCGGTAGCAGGCGACTATTGCGGGCACTCCGGCCTCAAACGTGCACGCGCTGGCATAGTACCGATTCACCTGAAACACGTTACTCGAGTCGCCGCGAAAAAACGAATACGCACGCAAGATGATTCCAACGTTTGGCTCCGCTTCAATTGCTTTCTGAACCGCGGCGAGCGCACCGGGAGTTACAAGATCGTCGTTGCCCATGACGAACAGATAGCGGCCGCGTGCTTGGGCAACGAGCTGCCGGAAGTTTCCGTCGTAGCCAAGGGTTTCTTCGTTTTCGATATACCGCAAGCGGCCGCTGAAACGTTTTTCGTTGGCTTCGATTACCGCGCGAATATCGTTTCGTTCGCGAGAGTTGTCTTCGACAATGAGACACTCCCAGTCGGTCATTGACTGCGAAACAATGGAGTCGAGCAGTGGCGTTAACAGCGCAGCGCGATTGTAGGCCGGAATTGCAACCGTGATGAGTGGCCGCAACTGCGCGGACTCAACAGGGGTTGTCATTGTCGCTGCGCTAACGGTGTGACGGAAAAACGAATGCGCGGCGTCCAGACGTCGACGGTGCGAACGTTTGGCAAATAGATCGCGTTCTGAAATTCAAAGTTGATGCGACGACCAATGCTGACCTCGGTCGAAATCTCCTGACCGAACCAAACATGTGCTGATCGTACGCCGGCTTCGAGTGACACGTCGTGCCGGTTTGGATACGCCAGATACTCGCGGAACAGTGCGTCTTCGTTGCGGCGCACGCGTTCTACAAATCCACCAATTCGCGAACTGTGGAATATCCAATCGAGCGATGCGAATTGCGATTGTCCGCCGGGTCCAATTCCATCGCCAATCGGTCGCCCGCGTTGCGTCCACCCCTGTGGATTCACGTTGCCGGAATAGAAATCGTGCGGCCCTTCACCAACGATGTCTTCTCCTTGTTCGAGATTGGCCGCTTCGGCGAGCGCGACCAGCGTTCCCGACTTCAGCGGTGCAATTGCGCGCGCACCGATGATGTAACTCACTGCATCGTAGGGAATCGTGAGAAACGAATGCAACCCAAATCCCGGCTTGTTGCGCGCTACCTCGGCCCACGCGGAGAGCGCGTCCGTTGCCGACCCGACACGCATGAACACCGACTCCATTTCATCGGCGTTGTGATTGGTCGGCCGGAAAACGTCCAAGGTGCGTTTGACGTTGGGTACGCTATAGAAGATTGGATGCATCACCGCGCGCGCAATGCCGACGGTGAAGTGTCCGGCCTGTGTTGGTGACCATGACACACCCAACGACGATAAAGAACGATAGTTGTTGTTGGGGTTGTGATCGAAGTACTGGGATTCGGTGATGGTGCCAATGAACATGACGGCATCAAAAACACCTAACGAACCTTCAACTGGAGAACTGGTGCGCAGAAACACGCGCGGAATTCCCTGTGATGCTGCTCCGAGCAACAGTGAGCCACGGGTTCCCGGACCCCATTGCTGCGGCGATGCGGAAATGCCGAGTGAGATGTTGTATTGCGAAATCCAAGCAGTGCTCGCGCCCGGTGTCGCTCGCGTAAATGCACTCGCACCAAATTGCGTTGGGTAGTCGAGGGAAAACCCTTTGCCCGAATAAAACGGCGAGGCAGAACTGCTGCGTGATGTATCGCGCGAACCCTCGTGATCGAACGAAGCATTTTGCGTTGCGATAATTTCAGGCGCGATTACGACATGCAAAAATCCCTTTTCGAACACAACACCGCCGCGCAACGCGACCGTAATGCCACGCCCTGACCACATTTCACCCTCTTCATCGGCGTCGGGCAGGCCGCCTGCGTAGGTCAGGCGAATTCGCGGGAGCAGCGGACGAATAAGGGGCGGCTTCGCCGAATCAGTTACAGAACACTCGGCGGCGTCCGCGAAAATTGAACGCGCTCGCGTGGTGGAAAGCTCCGAAAACGTTGGCAGATCTCGCCGCTCAATTGCGCGCAGCCTTGCCACACATCGCGACTGCGACCACGCTGGAAGCGCTCCTGCCGTGAGGAGAACGGCAATGGCTACTGAAGTGGCAATTGTGCCACGGCGCGGCGAAGAAAGCATCGCACTATTATAAGCCATTAGAGCATCAATTATTCAGTGAAAGCGCACTCGCCTCACACCGAAATCCGTGCCCGAACGCATCCTCATCGTCAAAATTGCAGCACTGGGGGACGCTGTCATGGCGTCGACACTGGTACCCGCAATTCGAGGTTGGTGGCCGGATGCGAAGGTCGGCTGGGTGGCAGGTACAGGTATTGCACCGCTTGTACGGCTTATTGAGGGCGTGGATGACGTCATCGAAGTCAATGACAAGTTGTTGTTAGCCGGAAATTGGATGTCCGCAGTGCTGGAAACCGTGCGCGCCTGGAAGCACATCGGTCGAGGTTGGGATCGGGTGTTTGTGGCGCACACGGATGCGCGCTATGCCATCCTCTCTCGTTTTTCCGGCGCGATTTCGACCGTTCGATTTGCGGGGGCCAACAGTCGTCGTCCCGGACACTGGTACGGCGGCGAGTATTTGCGCATGGTGAATGCGACGGCGGGGGAGGCCGCTAACGTGTCCTCGCTCGCGGAACTGAACACTGCATTACTCCCCGAGCCACCCGCGATTGACAGAATGAACGGGCTCGTTGTTGTTGCTCCCGGTGGTGCGCGAAACCTGTTGC
Organism: Gemmatimonadaceae bacterium; assembly: GCA_040004455.1. Lineage (GTDB taxonomy): Bacteria > Gemmatimonadota > Gemmatimonadetes > Gemmatimonadales > Gemmatimonadaceae > Gemmatimonas. The sequence continues at coordinate 22,943 of JBDUAX010000004.1, read as the reverse complement.
GCGATGATAGTTTGCGGCGTTGGCCCATCGAATCGTGGGTTGCGACGGTCACGCGATTGGTTGCGCAGCAATACACCGTCGTTGCAATAGGAGAAAGGAGCGATGCAGTCGAGTGTGAGATGTGCGGCTATGCTGGAGCCATCAATTATTGCGAACGGACTTCACTCCTTTCGTTAATGTCACTACTGCAATCGGCCGACTTGCTCATTACGCACGATTCAGGTCCGCTGCACCTCGCAATTGCATTACGGCGACCAGTTGTCGCGCTTTTCGGGCCAACGTCACCCGTTGAATTTGTACCACACGGCGCAAACGTGACGGTGTTGACGCGCGCCCATGAGTTGGCGTGTGCGCCCTGCTACAACGGCACTGCTTACGCTGAGTGCTCTAATAATCTCTGCATTGCGCGCGTGCCTGCGGACGCTGTTGTGAGCGCCGCCGAGAGGATGCTGGCGGGCGATGGAAACGAGTTGTGGAACGGTGTCTCGTGAAACCCGCTTTGATGAAGCGCGCGACTTCGATTTTCCTGGTGAGCTTTGTAGCGGGCACTCTCGCACTCGCCAACACCGCGCAACTTTCAGCCCAGTCAAGCGGATGGACGGGAGTGAACGCCGGCAGCGACGACGAACTGTATTTACGTTCACTTCAAATACTCGGCGTCATTCCTGCCACCAGTTGGGCGGTACGACCGTTATCAAATGCGTCACTCGATAGTGCGCAACGCGTCATCAATGTCAAGCATCCGTGGAGCGATCGTTTCGCCAACAACGCGGGGAAATCTTCGTCCCTTATTGCCTGGCGCGGCGCAGCACTCAACGTCGATTGGAATTCGGCATTTCCCTGGGGCGGTAACGACGGCGCGCAATGGAAAGGGCGTGGTGTAAGCGGCACGCTCACAACGGGTTTTCTGTTTCGCTGGAAACCGCTCACGATTCGCGCAGAGCCAATCCTGGTGTACGCTCAGAACTCGGCGTTTGATGTGTTGCCAACGGAATCCGGTACGACAAATCCGTTCGTTGATCGCATGCGCCCAGACCGAATTGATTTGCCCGATCGTTTTGGCAACAACGCACTGCAGCGGCTCGATGCTGGTGAATCGGAAATCAAGTTGGAGGCGCACGGGCTAACCGCGTCCCTTTCCAACCGCAACATGTTCATTGGCCCCGCATTCAAGAACGCGCTTCTCGTCGATGCGAATGCACCGGGATTTGCGCATTTGTCAATGGGTACCAGTGACGGCATTTACACGCCTATCGGTCGTTTTAGCGGAGTGATCACATACGCGCGCCTCGCACAAAGCGCGTTCGCTCCCGACAAGCGACAAGGCTCGCGCCTCGCATCAGCAACGGTAATTTCATGGCGTCCGCCGCATGCCAATGGAGTCGAACTCGGTGCCGTGCGATTTTACCATCGCGACTGGCCCGCCGACGGCCTCGTACTCGGCGACCTGAAAATTCCGTTTGGATCGTTCGCACACGACCGCGAATTGTTCGGTGCGCAAGCGCCCGACAATCAACTGTTGTCGTTGTTCGGACGCCTGGTGTCCGTGCAAGCAGGACTGGAACTGTTTGTCGACTACGGACGCAACGACCGCGGCTCAAGCAAACGTGATTTAACTGTTGAACCAGAACAGAACGCCGCGTGGTCTGTAGGCTTCCTAAAAGTTGTTGGCCAACGAAACTCTGAACATTTCTGGACTACGCGTGCCGAATATCTAAATGGTCGAGTGACGTCCATCGAAGTGTTTCGACCCCAGGCGACATTCTACGAACACTTCACGATCACGCAGGGACACACGAACCTGGGCCAACTTCTGGGGTCGCCGTTGCTCGAACGAACGGGGGGATTTGAGGTCGCCGTTGATCGTTGGGGCAAAGGTGGCAAACTCGGTGCGATGTTGCAGGAACGTTCAATGCCACTCACTTTGGGCGTTGGCGTTCCGGCCAATGCAGCACGTGCTCAATGGGCACTGCAGTTGAACGGCACGCAGCACGTGCGAAACATGGAATACGGAATGCGCGCAGGCGTGGTGTGGGACTTCAATCGAACCGCGAACAACAATGCGGAGAATTTTTTTATTGGTGGGAGCGTTAGAATAGGGCGCTGATTTCTCAGGACGAACTAAGTTCGACTCCTTGCCTGATGTCTCTGCCATGCTTCGCTGACAAACGCGCGAAATTCCCGGTGAAATCGCTCCACGGAGAACCGCTCGGCATTCATTCGACAGGCTTCAGCTGTCGGCGCCGGTTGAGTTTCGAATGCTCGAACTGCTGCGGCAATGCCAGAAGGCGAAGGATCATTGAAAAACATACCCGTGCGATTGGTGCCGCTTTCACTGACTGTTTCGAGTGCGCCGCCAACGCTGTAGGCGATTACGGGTGCACCGCACGCCTGTGCTTCGACCGGTAGAATTCCAAAATCTTCTTCGGCCGCGAATACAAAGGCGCGCGCACGACGCAGCGTTTCGCGAATGACTTCGCGCGTCTGCCACCCCATGAGGATGACGTTAGACCCTGCCGCCCTGCGAACGCGATCGCGTTCCGGACCATCTCCAATAACGATCAACTGTTTGTCGGGCAGCTCGCGAAACGCTTCCACAATCGCGGCGATGCGCTTGTAACTCACCAGTCGCGACGCGGCTACATATGCGACATCTCGTTGTTTGCCATCAGTCGAAAAGAAATCCGTATCAACGGGAGGATAGATGACAGTGCTCTCGCGGTTGTATGAACGCTGCACTCGTTCGGCAATGAATTCCGAAATCGAAATGAACTCTCCAACTCGGCGTGATGCATTCAGGTCCCACGTCTTCAGGCGATCGAGCAACTTGTTGGCCAGCCATCCTTTGATGCCGAGATTAAGCCGCGCCTCCGAGAGATACTGCTCCCGCAAATCCCACGCGTAGCGCATTGGTGAGTAGCAATGACAAATGTGCAACGCGTCATTGCGTACGCGGACTCCTTTCGCGACCGCGTGTGAATTGGATATCACGAGGTCATACGCACTCAAGTCGAGGAATTCAACGGCCGTCGTCATGAGCGGCAGCATTGCGCGATAGTGTTTCGCCACTCCCGGAATATGTTGCAGCCATGAAGTACGCGGATGTCCGACGTTCAGCATCTCGCGATCCACATCAGACAATTTGTCGATAAGACAGAACACATCGGCCTCTGGAAAAACCGAAATCATTTCCTTGAGCACCAATTCTGAACCACCAGGCACGACAAGCCATTCGTGCACGATTGCCATTCGTGTACTACGCACGTCCAGTTGACTTGTGTGTTGGGTGGTACCAAATGCCATGCGAATGCGTTGAAAATTTGTTGTTGTGTGGCAGCGATCACTGCAGAACTATTGCAACTTTAAAACAATACGGGCGTCGGGAAGCGGTTGCGCTTGTCGCCCGTATTGCGTCCTGATACGTTCCACTTTGAATCAAAGCGCGGCAACGGCGTAATGCGTTGTCGATCTCGGTTTTCTTACGCCTCGCGAAAATTGCCGAAAAGCACAGCGAAAAGTCCCGCAGCTCAGGTTGAGTCGTCGGGCCCTGAGTCGGTGAGGCAAGGTGGCCCTTTTCGCGCCCTCGTTATTGGCTCCGTTGCCGATGTACCGCGCGCCCTTGAGCATCCAGCAATTGGCTCGAGAGCGCGTTTTGACGTTGTGTGCGTGGTGCCAATCGAACCCGACCAGTTGGCAGTCCCACGCGCAACAATCCGTCAGCTGATTTCGACCAACGCTGCCGACACAATTCTCGTCGCTGGGCCAATCAACCGTAACGCGATGGACGAACTTGGCGAACTGGCCGTGACCTCGGCTTGCCGACTGTTGGTCGTTATGCCATCTCCAGTTCCACGCTTGCACGATCCCGTTGTTGTTTGGGAAGGGGAGCACCCGCTCATTCAACTCGCGGTGGTACGCGAAAACGGCGTTCGCAATGCGCTGAAACGTCTTTTTGATATCGGCGCATCGGCCGTCGGGCTCCTGGTTTCGGCACCCATTCTCGCTGTGGCGGCTGTGGTGGTTCGAAGCACCAGTGCCGGCGGTGCGTTTTTCGGACACGAACGTGTTGGCCTCAATGGTCGCCGCTTTCGTTGCTGGAAAATTCGCACCATGTCGGTCGACGCCGAACAACGGCTGCTTTCCGATCCAGCTCTGCACGAGAATTATCGCAACAACGGCTTCAAGTTGCCTGCACACAGTGACCCGCGCGTCACGCGCATTGGCCGCTTCCTGCGCCAGACAAGCATCGACGAGTTACCACAACTCTGGAACGTGCTGAAGGGGGAGATGTCGTTGGTTGGTCCGCGTCCGCTCATTGCTGACGAGCTGCAGCACTACACGGGCTCCGTGTTGACGTTGCTTTCCGTTCGCCCTGGCTTGACTGGCGCTTGGGCCGTGAGCGGTCGGCATCGTCTGTTGTATCCTCAACGGGCCGAAGTTGAATTGGACTACGTGCGCAATTGCTCATTCAAAACCGACGCGATGATTTTGATTCGCACCGCTGCGGCAGTCGTGGATTTCAGCACCGACTCGCCGTAAGCCGTTACCCGCGCCTACACGTTGATCCGGGGTTTGCCGAGTGACGTTGGTTGGTTTTGACGGGTGGTAAAGACATAGGCGACAAACCCGCCAATCGCGATGGCCGCAAACAGGAACCACTGCACCGCGTACGATTTGTGCGGCCCTTCACTCAAGCTGGGCGGCGGTATGCGCGTAATTTTCGAAACATCACGCTGAACGGTATCGCCAAGTTGCAGCAAAACGAACGACGCGAGTGCGGTGTTCATTTCTTTCGCGAGCGTGTCGCGATCGAGTTCGCGAAATGCGTATGACGCCGACGGCATGCGAATCGCACCGCGCACAATTGGTGGAAATTCTGTTGCGAGCGCATCAACGTTCAGCGTGTCCCCTTCGTGCGTGCTGCCGACGGTGTATTTGCGACCGTCGGGAGCAGGCATCCAACCGCGAATGACGAGCACCGAGGTGTCGCCCCATGCGTTTTCAATCGGTTTGACAGCAGTCACCACCTGCACCGCAACCGAGCCACTTTGTGAGCGCGATGCGAGCACAACTTCATGCGCGTAATCGGGAATACCGCGAAACGAAAGGCGGCGCCAATGCAGCGTTGTGGTGTCCTGCAATCGCGCTTCGGCGATACTGACAGGCGCCTCTGCGGTTGCTGACATGATCAGTGCATTTTTTGCTCGTCGTTGCGAAAGACGATCGAGTTGCCAAAAACCGAGTCGAACGCAAACAACAGCCGCAACAACTGCCAGAAAACCAAACGTCCAATCGCGTCGTGTCATGCGTTCTTGTTCTTGCGCAGTTTGCCGCTCACGTGAATTTCCTGTGAGGCCAACTCCTTCACCCAACCCTCTCCCTTAATGATTTCTGCCGGTTCGGTACCGGGCTCGGGACGCAGCACAATGGCGGAAAGTGGGGGGAGCGTGAGCAGCATTGAATTCGGGAAGCCGTGATTGGGAACGGCCTCCGTGTGTGCAACTTCGTTCGAAGAGAAGCCGCTGCCGCCAAATCGCTCGTCGTCGCTGTTGAGCGCCATGCGATACGTGCCGCTCGCGGGCGCACCCACGCGATACCCCGCGCGCGGAATTGGCGTGAGATTGAGCACGATGACCATGTGCTCGGCCCCATCCCAGCGCGAGTACGATAGCACCGATTGTTCTTTGTCACCCACGTCAATCCAGGCGAAACCCGACGGCTCGTGATCACGACGCCAGAAACAGGAATTCGCCTGGTACAATGCACCTAGCTCACTGACAAAATCCATCAAGCCCTTTCGGCGCGGATCGTTAAGCAAATGCCACTCAAGACTACCATCGTGATTCCACTCGCGATGCACCCCCATCTCGATGCCCATAAAGAACAACGACTTGCCGGGGCGGGTAATTGAATACGCAATGAGTGCGCGCAAATTCGCCATCTTCTGCCAGATGTCCCCTGGCATCTTTTCGAGTATGGACTTCTTGAGATGCACCACTTCATCGTGCGACAGCGGATTGATGAATCGCTCGCTGTATTCGTACATCATGGCAAACGTCAGCTTGTCGTGCGCGCCTTTGCGGAAAAATGGATCGACACGAAAATAGTCGAGCGTGTCGTGCATCCACCCCATGTTCCACTTGAAAGTGAAACCAAGCCCACCTTCAATGATGGGATGCGTAACGCGGGGCCAGGTGGTGCTTTCCTCCGCAATCATCGATACGCCGCGATGCAACGAGCGCACCGTATTGTTCAACTGCTTGATGAACGACACGGCTTCGAGATTTTCACGTCCACCAAACTTGTTGCGCATCCACTGCCCGGCTTCGCGGCCATAGTCGAGGTACAACATCGACGCGACTGCATCAACGCGCAGTCCATCAATGTGAAACTCCTCAATCCAGAACAGCGCGTTCGCGAGGAGAAAATTGCGCACCTCGTGACGTCCGTAGTTGAAAATCAACGTTCCCCATTCGGGATGCTCACCCAAACGCGGATCTTCATGTTCATAGCACGCAGTTCCGTCAAAGCGACGTAACGCCCAGTCGTCTTTTGGAAAATGCGCGGGCACCCAATCGAGCAGCACGCCAATTCCGTTAGCATGCATTATATCAACGAAGTAACGGAAGTCGTCCGGGGTACCGTGACGCGAAGTCGGCGCGTAATAACCACTGACCTGATAGCCCCACGATCCACCAAACGGATGCTCCAGTACAGGCAGCAACTCGATGTGCGTGAATCCGAGTTTCTTAACGTGCGCTGCCAGACGGGGTGCAATTTCGCGATATGACAACGAGCGATTGTTCTCGTCCGGCACGCGCGCCCACGACGCCAGATGCACTTCGTATATCAACATCGGTTCGCGAATGGGATCACCGTCGGCGCGACGTGCAATCCAATCACTGTCCTGCCATTGGTACACGCCGGTTGGCACAACCACCGACGCGTGTCCCGACGTCAATTCCATCTGGAACGCCATCGGGTCGGTCTTCACGCGCAACGCACCCGTTGGCGACGCAATTTCGAACTTGTACAACGCGCGCGCGCCAACTCCTGGTACGAATAATTCCCACACACCACTCGTCCCCAGCGCGCGCATTGGATGCACGCGCGTATCCCACGCATTGAACGAACCGATCAACGAAACTCGGGTTGCGTTTGGCGCCCACACAGCGAATGCGGTTCCCTTCACGCCGTCCATGACGCGCGGATGTGCGCCAAGCTTTTCCCAAAGACGCAGGTGGCGCCCTTCGCCAAACAAATGCAAATCGATTTCGCCAACGGTTGGCAGAAAGCGATAGGGATCGTCGCGCTCAATGAAATTTCCATCCGGCTGCGCAATTCGCAGCCGATATCGCAGCGGCAACGATTTCCCCGGCAAAAACAACGTGTGCAATCCGTTGCCTTCGTCGTGCATTGCGGTGCCTGCATCGCTCGATTCAACCACAACGCTTAACGAAACTTTCGTTGGAAACATGGCGCGAATGACAACGCCTGCTATTCCGTCCAGTTGCGCCGGATGTGCGCCGAGGATGGCGTGCGGCGTGCGATGGGCGCCGTGCAGGAGTCGCGCAACGGCGTGCTCTGGTAACGCGGCACTTTGCAGGTCACTCACGACGCGTGCCGGGGCGATCGGTCGGGGCTCCGCTACCTGTTCGTTCGGAACCAATTCGGCTACCGGCTTCGCTTTTTTGTTGCGCGGTTTGGGCGAATCGCTTTTGTCCGCACGTTCGGCCGTTTCAGTAGCCCGTTTTTCGGCCTTCGCGGCCTTACCCAGCGCGCGTTTCGCTTTCGCCCGCGCCTTTGCGGCGAGCACTGAATCGACGGGCAGTCCGTCGTTTGCATCGGCGGTCGGACCAGTCAACGTCGATTCTGCGCGCGTCGGGTCCCCTCGGTCTTCCTTCTCTGTCATACTTGCAAATTACACTCTCAGGCGACCGTTTCGCCGAATGTTTTGCATCAATCTGCCGTCACTTTTCCCAGCGCCACCGCAGTTTGGGGCGAAGGTCAATCACCTCAAGGCGTGATGAAGCGGAAAGTGTGTGAAGGCCAACGGCATCCCCGAAGCGTTCGGGTGCAAGTCGCGCGACTTCCTGCTCTTCGAATGCGGTTGGGGTGAGTGTTTTCACTTCGCACAGGGCCACCGCGCCTCCATAGGTAATCGAGCAGTCCTGAGTCGGACGAATCAGCCGGCCGTCGCGTTTGAAGAGCGGACCAGCCGGTCGTGCCGTTCGCGGGTCGCGTTTGACAGGGTTGTTTTGGTGCGCTGTCCATTCTCCGGTCGGTGAGTCGGCCATGAACAGGTGAAGCTCATCCCATGCGTACGAACCCTCCGCGCCAACCGTCGCAAACATCCACCAACTCCGGCCGTCGAAGTGCACGGTAGCGTCGGTAATACTGATATCGCTCATCAACGTCTTTTCGTAAATCCATTCATGCGGAAACCTCGTGCATCGATACAGCTCGACCGCTTTGTTGGCCGAAGTTTCGGGAATCATCAAAATGTCATCACCACTTTGAAAGACAAACGGATATGACAGATGGTACGGTCGTTCAAGCACAACTTTTGAAGCGCCCAACGTGCCATCGCTGTTGAGCACCGCGCAGGATATTACTCCGCGACGTGTGTCGTGTGGATACTCCTCGAAAAACAACGCGTCAATTCCGTTGTGCTGAAAAACAATGGGGTCGGCCACAAAGCGATTGTAGTCACTGCGGTACTTCTTGAATCCGCTGGTCGTAAACGTATTCGAGTTGGCGACGAAGTCGCATGGGTTCGTGCGATACCTGATTTCCCACGCGTCGCGCCTGGCAAGTGTTCGGCTTGCGCGACGCAGAATTGCGCTGGTGATTGTGCCGAGCGTCGATGCGATGGCTGTGATTGAGGATGCGGACGAGCTTTCCTTCGCAGTCCACGCATCGAATCGGGCAATTTCTGATTGTCCGAGCGCGCGAAGTATCAATACAATCGCTCGAGATGCCGCGTTTCGTCGATCACCAGCGGGGGTCTCAGGGGTTAGCGTCAACACGCTGCGCTCGGCAACGGCAAGTTCTCGAGCACCGGATGAAACAGAAACGACGATGTTGCTCGCAGGTTTTCCCGATGCGCGCTGCGTTCCTAGTGAGAGTGCTCGTACGCCATCAAACCACAGCTCCAGCACTTCGCAATGCGAGCCAGCATTGGGTTGAAAGGGTTGCCCGGAGAGATTCACTACTCGATCTATCTCCTCATTTTCCAGCGACACTGACTTCCCAATTACTCCGGTCGCTCCAATGCGAATTTTCTCACCGAAGAGGGTTCTGGCATCGCGCACCGCAGTAGATGCTCCGGAAACTCGCCCCTCAACGATTGCCCTCAAACGCTCAAGTCTCGACAACGCGGTGCTCGACAATTTGTCTGCGCTCACCACAACTTCTGTCACAATCGGCAAGGCCGCGATGGCTCGCACCAATTGCTCGTCCTTGTCGGTCACCATCAAACTCGCGAAAATCACGGCAATGCGCATACGTCGAATTTGAATCGTGGAACCGTCGTGCGCGAGTCGCGTAATGTGGACCGTGAATACGCCAGTTCATTGACTTCCACACAAATTGGCCGGTATCATTGCAATGGAAATGACAACGCTGAGATGCACACCGCCAGTTTCGCATGACTGACGCCGAAAATCGGCGCTCCGAGCGTGCGCGTTCCGAAGGCGCGAGACCTGCTGGCGAAGGCAGCACCGGCGACGACCTCGAGTTTCGCGCAATGGAAGCCAACGACGCCGATCTCAAACTGTTTCACGATTGCTTTGTCGCAAACGGATCGCCGCGGTCAATTGCGATGCTTCGCTGGCAGTATTTTACACCGCCGGCGGGTCCGCTGCTGGTCAATCTTGCCATCACAAACACACCTGACGCTCGGCTCGCCGCTATTTATGCGGTATTTCCAGTGTACATGCGCGCCGGTGGTAAACGCGTGCTGGCAGTGCAGTCGCTCAACACGCTAACCGATGTCGCGTTTCGCGGGCGAGGATTGTTTATCAGCATGGCCACCGCGCTTTACGAACGGGCTGCGAAAATCGGCGTCGAACTCGTGTACGGTTTTCCCAATGGAAATTCCGCGCACGGAATATTCAAGCGCTTGCAGTGGGATTCTCTCGACCCGTTGCCCGTTCTGATTCGACCGTTACGCACCGGGTACGTTCTGCGCAAAGTCCGAGCAGGGTTTCTGGCACGTTTTTTCGATTTTCCGTTGACATTCGCTTCGAGTCCGAAACTCGCCAGCGGCCTTGAATTCCGAACCGTCAGAAATTTCGACGATGCACTCAGCGAACTCTGGAACGTCTTCGCAACTTCGGTTGGCTTTGCGATTGAACGCGATGCCCAATACCTCGCATGGCGTTTGCAACGGCCCGGAGAAAGCTACGAATGCTTCGCGTTGTACGAGCACGACCAACCAATCGGGTTGGCGATTATCGGATCAACCATGAGCAGCGATGGCAGCCGGGTTGGGAAATTGATGGACTACTACTTTCTCCCAACGCACACATTCGCCGGTGAATTGGTCGTGGCCGAAGCCATGCACCGATTGAAAGCGCGAGGCTGCGGAGTGGTGTGGGCCTGGAATTTCGAACACTCGGCCAATCACGCCGCTCTTCGTGCATCGGGGTTCTTTACCATGTCTGCCAAACTTCAGGGCGCCGAGGGGCACGTCGGTGCGCGCGCATTTACGAGCCTCGCCAACATTGGCGACCGCAAGCAATGGTACATAAGTATGCTCGACTCCGACACAGCCTGAACTCAAAACGACAACGCAAACCCGAGTCCGGCCCAGAATCCCGAAACTCGATCACTAAAACCGCCAGCATTGAGTGTTCGACCGCCGCGCAAACGCGGTCGCGTCAAACTCGCGCTTGTATGGGCGCTGACGTTACCAACAACAGCGCCACCTTCAGGCGAAACTGTAAAGCGCCCGGCCAATGGAATGTCGAGACTCATGCTGCCCGCCAAACTCCATCCGGACGCGTGCAGCGCAGACTTTACCAAACCATCAACTGCCTCGGCCTGACTCGTCTCGCGCGAAACTGTAAGCAGCGGGGAGAGCGTCCAATCCTTGACTGGAACAACCAGGGCGCCGGTAATGCCGTAGAAGTCTCCGTCGGGAATGAGTCGCGTTGGTTGATCGGAGCGCTTGTTGTTGAAGGGATGCGTGTAAAACGCGCTTGCCGTTCCAATAATCGTTCCTTCCGATCCAATCGGAGTGTCGATTGAAAAATCAGTTGACCAATCGCCACCTCCCGGAAACAAGTTGCGGCCGCCCAGTGAATCGCCGCTACTGAATGCAACCTGGCTGGTCGCAACTATGTCCGCTTCACCCGCCAGCGCGCTCAATGAGAGCCCACCGCGAACCGTGTTTCCGCGCCAGTAAACCGGTGTTGTAGTTGTCGGCCGAGGCTCGAATTCGACAGAACCAATTAATCCCAACACCACGTCGCCGACAGGAAATGAAGCAATACCGCGCGCACCAAACTGCGAAGTCACTCCCAACGCTGTGCTTTCAAGATCAATAGTTGACGTTCCAATTGCCGATAGGGCGCTCGTCTGTTCAGCACTTAGTGACAACGGTGAACTTGCAGATCGTCCGTACACTGAAATCGTGTCACCCGGCCGCAGCATGAAATCAAAACGCGCGCGAACTGGAGTTACACCGCTCACCGAGTATGGATTGGCGGTGAGCTTCGTTGACGTTGCGCTGATGCGCGCGCCGACGTGCTCACTCGTGAGGCGCCAGGTGAACCCGGCACTCTGTTCGCTGACCGATTGCGCGCCAACTTTGTAACTCCGCGCGAAGGGCTGTACGCTGACTGTGTGTCGGACGCCATGGGCCCGACCGTCGTCGTCATCAGCGTCGTCCGACGTGTCCGCTGCTACTATTTTCGCGACGCTGTCTATCGCCGCGGGTTTCGTCGTCACGGGAATGCGCGTCACCTGCTGTGCATTCGCGCCAAATGAAACAATCGCGCTCGTGAAAAACGCCGCGATGTATGCAACCACCGCGACGCTTTTCGACGCATTCGTAAGCGCGCTCATGAGCGACGCAAACGGCTATGCATTATGAACCGCTCTTGGCTGGCGGCGGATTTGCAGCACGCCATGCCTTCAACTGCGCTGCTGCGGTTTCCCGGGTAATCGTGCCGGCCTTTACCGCTGCGGCTTCCGTCTTCATTTCTGTATGTCGCGACGTTGCATAGGCCTTCTGCGCATCTGTCATGTTCGCGCGATGTTTCTTGGCGCGATTCTTGGCCTTTTGCAGCGCTACCTTGCGCTGTTCGGGGGTCATGGCCTGCAATTTCTCGCGCAATTCCTTGCGTTTCTCAAATGAGGCAGCGCGACGCGCGGTACCGGCGGCTGTGCTGGTCTGCGCTGAAGCGGTATTCACGGCTGCTGAGCCAATGGTCAGAAGTGCGCCGAGGACCACAGCGTTTAGCATCTTGATACGCATGCTCGTCTCCGAATTGGTGATAGAAATGTTCGTACAACGTTAGTCATAGGTGCGCCACCGATTCCCTGTTTGCGCACCGTGTCGTGCCAAGGGAGACGACGCGAATTGGCCGATGTTAAGGGCGACTCGGACCGGTTAAGACGCCTAGAGTCCCTGATTTGACGCTGGCGTGGCGAGCTCTCGCATCCAAGAGCATGAGGTCTCTCGGCGCACCGCAAACAAGCTTCCACCTTGCGCCGGCCTCACACGGAGTCAACGCTCCGCAAACTTGAAACTATATAGGTGTCCCATGTCGCTGATTCTCCCCCTTCTGCTCGCCGGCGCCCTTGTCTCGTCATCAGTCGCACCAAGTGCCTCAAACGACGATGGCAAACCACCACGTGCCAAGCGTGCTGTCGTAGTTGATACTGCCGCACATCGTCAAATGGCTGCTGATCTCGTTACGCGCGCGAAGGTCGCCGGTGAAATGGGTTTGCTTGACGCCGCGCGCGCGCAGTTGCTCGCTGCAAACACGATGCTGCGCGAATCAGGTGGACTTGAGGAGACGTCCGCGTACACGCTCGTGCATATTGACTACGCACTCGCGCGCTACAGCGAAGCGGCCGAGTTGCTGAATGAGCTTGCTGACCAATCAATCAAGAGCGGCAATGCAACGCTCGCAGCTAACGCCGTGGCCGATGCCGCGGAATTATATGGCCTGGGCAATCGTCGTCCGCAGGCCGCGGCCGCTGTCGTCCGTCTCCGAGAACTGATCAAGGATTCATCGATCAACGACACTGATCGCACTGCGCTTCGCAAACGTCTCGGCTGATCGCTGGCAGGGCCTGATGATGTCGGGCGATTTCAGAGAATGAATTTGAATGAGAGTGTTATCCCCGAGTGCGTTTCCGCGCGCTCGGGGATGTTTTTTTTGCAGTCGATTTTGCGCGGACAATTGGTTCAACGAGCACTTGCGACGCCAACGGCGCGCCGACCATCAATTCCTTTTTCCCAACGAGCAGAGTGATTGGCCCATCGAAAGGCGCGCGATTGGTCACCGTGACTTCGGTTCCTGGCTGCAACGCGATGTCTGCGAGATAACGCAACAGTTCAGCGTTCTTGTCACTCACCAACACCATGCGTGCGCGTTGTCCAAGTGGCAGTTCTGCCAACGAGCGATGTTCACGCTCATCAACGCGACCATCGCGAGTTGGAATTGGTGCACCATGCGGGTCGGCGGTCGGATGCCCCATCGCGGCTGACATGCACTCCACCAACGCGTCGGAAGCGGCGTGCTCCAATCGTTCGGCCTCATCGTGCACGCGATCCCACGGGTAACCGAGTACGCGGGTGAGGTACGTTTCGATAACGCGATGTCGTCGAATTGTACTGAGCGCCGCGCGTCGACCGTTGGGTGTGAGTTGAACGCCACGATAGCGCACGTAGTCGAGCAATCCCTGCGCAGCCAACCGACGAATCATTCCCGTGACTGACGCCGGCGCAACACCTAATGCGTGCGCAACATCGCTGGTAGCGGCAACGCCGTCGCGAGTGGCGAGTTCGTAAATCGCCTTCAAGTAGTCTTCGACCGGCCCCGTGAGACCGTCAGCGTCAATTGACTTCGATTGACGCGACTTCACATCGGAGTTCCTGACAACATCGTGTCGAACGGCGGCAGCCATTACCGCACTGTGCTCTGCGGAACGCCGCGAACCATTAACACGGGCACCATGGTGCGATGACGCACTGTGTTGGCGGTCGTGCCATAGATCACGTCCTGAATACCGCGATGACCGTGCGTGGCCATTGCAATGAGGTCGCACCTTTCGCGCTCTGCTGCTGCGGTGATTTCCGTTGCGGGATCGCCCCCTGCCAGAATCGAATCGGCAACGAACCCTTCGGAATGCAGCGTTTCACAAAGGTTATCGAGGTACGCGCGGTCGCTGTGCATTTCTTCCGATTCGCGCAACGCCAAGGTGTTGAGATGTCGCGCCGCCCAGCCATCAGCCACGTGAATGAGTACGATGGACGACCCGCAAAGCCGTGCCAGGTCGCGCACATGCTTCAGAATGCCGGCGTCGTACGGCGAATTTTCGACCGGTACCAGTATGCGTTGGTACATCAGCTCATCCACTCGGAGAATGTCTGTACAAGCAACCAGACGTTGAGCACTGCAATTACGCAGGCAACCCCATAGGCCGCCACCTTTAGGGGTAGCGAATTCACAAACTGTCCCATCTTGACGCGATCAGACGTGAAGCGAACCAACGGAAACACCGCGAATGAAAGCTGCAGCGAAAGTATGACCTGGCTCAGTACGAGGAGTTTTGCTGTGCCGCTCTCGCCGTAGAAAATCGCAACTATGGCAGCCGGAACGATTGCGATTGCGCGGGTGATGAGTCGACGCAACCAGGGACGAATTCTCAGATTGAGAAAACCTTCCATCACAATCTGCCCGGCCAACGTTCCGGTAAGGGTGGAATTCTGCCCTGACGCCAATAGCGCAATTGCAAACACCGCGCTTGCACCCGCAACTCCCAGCAATGGTGTGAGCAGCTTGTGGGCGTCCTGAATTTCGGCGACGCCCTGATTTCCACTGTTGTGAAACGTTGCGGCCGCAACAATGAGAATCGCCGCGTTGATGAACAGCGCAAATGTCAGCGCGATAGTTGAATCGAGAAACGCAAAGCGCACTGCTTCGCGGCGGCCTTCAGTGTTTTCCGCATATTTTCGTGTCTGCACAATGGACGAATGCAAATACAGGTTGTGCGGCATTACAGTCGCGCCAAGAATGCCGATGCCGATGTACAGCTTCTCGTGATTGCGGAGAATGTCGAGCGACGGCACGAAGCCCGCGGCCACTGCGCCCATGTCCGGTTTCGAGATGATGAGCTCAAAGAGAAAGCATCCGCCGACGACTGCCACCAGTGCAATGACCAGTGCTTCGAGCATTCGAAAGCCCTTGTTCTGCAAGTACAGAACGATGAGCACATCAAGCGCGGTCAGTCCAATACCAACTGGCATGGAAATTCCGAACAGCAAATTGAGCGCGATTGCCGAGCCAATTACTTCAGCCAAGTCACAGGCGGCAATTGCGATTTCACACATCACCCACAGCACGAATGAGACGCGCGGCGAATAGTGGTCGCGACACGCTTGCGCGAGGTCGCGCCCGGTGACGATACCGAGTTTGGAGGCGAGCCCCTGCAGCAGCACGGCCATCAGGTTCGACAGCAGAATGACGGAGAGCAGCGAGTAACCAAAACGTGAGCCACCAGCGAGGTCGGTGGCCCAGTTGCCCGGATCCATGTATCCGACGGCGACGAGATAACCCGGACCAGCAAAAGCGAGAAGCTTGCGGAACCAGGTGGCCTTGGAGACGTCGACCGAGCGGTAGACCTCGGCGAGCGAGGGCGCCATGCGAGCGCGCTTCCACCCGGGGTCTGCGTTGGAGCCGGTTGGTGTCTCGTTCAGAGAGGCCGCAGAGGGGGCGTCGGGGAGATTCAGTTTATGCACAACCGCATTTTAGTTGAGACTAACTTTTTGGCAAGGGTGGGCTGAATTTTGGATGGCGAGGAGGGTGGTTGAGAAGCTGGCGTGCTGGCCAGTAGCGGGGACGCGCAGAGGAAATGCAAGGACAATCACGCAAAGCCGCCGAGACGCGGAGGAAAGCACGATAGTTGTGAGAGTTCCGATCAGACGAAGTACGGCATTCTATAAACACAAAAACCATGGTCAATCGTTGTTTTCTGTTTTTCAAAAAAGCAGTTGGCAGTTCTCTGCGGCGCGGCGCGAGAATTCTTTTCAATCAGGCCACGCAGGGACTTACTCGTGGAGGCGACCTACTCCGCGTGCTGGAACAATGGCAGTAACTGCGTGACAATTCTCTCGGTCAGCCCCCAAATAGTGTGTTCACGAATTTTGAAAGCGGGAAATGCCAATGTCTCTCCGTTACGCACGAACACATGGTCAACTCGCGTTGACTCCTGTTGCAATTCCTCAACAGAAACCCAGAACGCGTCTGCCACCTCATCATTTGGCATAAGTACGACGTCCGCCGGCACGACCCCGACAAACGGGCGAATAATTATGGGCGGCAATGCGGGTGTGCGCGGTGCAAGATCGTCTACGCGACCAATGAGCTGACCGAATTTGCTCATGTCCAGCGTCAACTCCTCCCACGTTTCTCTAAGAGCAGTTGTCGATAGCGAATCATCACCAGCGTCACGACGGCCAC
The DNA here is from genome assembly GCA_040004455.1 of Gemmatimonadaceae bacterium. Lineage (GTDB taxonomy): Bacteria > Gemmatimonadota > Gemmatimonadetes > Gemmatimonadales > Gemmatimonadaceae > Gemmatimonas. The sequence goes on along the minus strand of JBDUAX010000004.1, from coordinate 6,243 downwards.
CGGGAAACGCGATGTGACCGCTCCATGGATCACCGTTGAAAATCGCCCGCTTGATGAACAGCAACTCCGCGCGTTCGTTGTTCTCTCCAGCCATGCGAACCAACGCGAGCACTGCGGCCTCGCGCTCACCGTCGCGCAGTGTCGCATCAATCGCTGCGCGTTTCTCGAGTGCAGACATCAAACGCACAATGACGGGGTTTGCCAATGTGTGTTTTAATGCTTCCGAATTTTTGGCTATTTCAGTGTTGCAATCAGGCAAATGCATTTGCCTCAATCATCAACATCGCCGCCCGTGCCAACCCAATCGCGAAACCCTCCCGCCATCGACGCGACGTTCTCGTATCCCATTTCACCTAGTGTGACGGCTGCCAACGCCGAGCGGTTTCCCGACGCGCAGTAAAGAACGAGCGTCGCATCGCGTGGCACGCGAGCCTCAATATTCGTCTCGAGAATTCCGCGTGCGAGATACACCGCGTTCGGGATGTGGCCGAGGTTCCATTCGTTCGCTTCGCGGATATCGAGAAGCACGATTTGTTCGCCGCCAGCAAGACGTTTTTGCACATCGGGCGCAGTCACTTCCTTGATACGCGTCTTCGCCTCAGCAATCAATTCGCGTCCGGTCTTAATGGGCATGTTTCTGGTTGAAAGAGATTGTCGCTGGCGATTAATCGCGCGCGTGGCGCTGAACCTGCAACGTTTTTGTGCGTGTATCGAGAACAGCGGCAGCGCCCAGAGGCAGTGTCCACTGATCATCAATATGGCCAAGCGGAACGCCAAGGATTGTGGGAACTCCGAGCGCATCCCCCGTTTCCTGAACGATGTCGCGAAGGCTGCGGTCGCCTTCATCGATTGACTTTGGCATATCGGTGCAGTGTCCAAACACGAGACCGCGACAACCGTCAAAGGCACCGGCCAATTGTAGTTGCACCATCATGCGATCGATGCGATACATCGGTTCGTTCACATCTTCGAGAATGGCAATCGAGTCGCGAAAGTCCACTCGCCACGCCGATGCCGCGAGCGCCGCCACCAGCGCAAGGTTTCCACCCGCGAGCCGCCCTGTAGCGCGTCCCTCTCGCAGCGTTTCCGCGTCGCTTGCTGTTCCAGCCGAATCCCCACGCAGAATTACTGCGCGTTGCAGCGATTCACGTGAGAACGGCGTCAGTTCGGCGCGCGCAACGGGGCCGTGATAGCTCATTACTCCCGCGCGATGCCAGGCTGAATGCAGTGCCGTGATGTCTGAATACCCGATCAGCGGTTTTGGTCGTTCGCGCAGTGGAGATACATCAATACGATTCAGCAGTCGCATCGCACCGTAGCCACCGCGCAGACACCAGATGCCATCAATTTCCGGATCCGCTATGGCTGCGTTGAGATCGTTCGCGCGCAAGTCGTCGCGCCCCGCGAAATAGCCCTCGTGTTGAAGAGCATTTGGAAAAACCACCGGGCGCCAGCCCAATGATTCCGCCGTGGCAACGGCGCGAGTCACGTCCGATTCCCCTTTGAGCGGACCGGAGGGCGAAATGAGTGCAACGCGCGCGCCCTGCAAGAGCGGAAGTGGCTCGACCAGCGTGCGAAAATTCGTGGAGTCTGACTTCATGGAGTGAACGTATTGGGGGAATAGGAGAGCGGCAACACGCGCGGTGGAATGCGTCGGACGTACTTCGAGTTTGCGTTGCCCTCCGGGTATGATTCGTTCATGTTGACGACGCCAAGCCTTTTTCGCGCAATTGTTTTTGCTTTGCCGTGGATCGCCGCGCCAATTCGGGCGGTGTTTCGTCAGCGCGGGACGAAATCGCTCGATGATTACAGCGAGGTGCCGGCTGAACCGATCGCACGTGTATCGGTGATATTGCCAGCGCGCAACGAGGCGGCGCACATTGCCGAGTGTGTTGCGTCATTGCGGGAGACTACGTGGCCCGATGTCGAGATCACTGTCATTGATGATCATTCGACTGACGGAACTGGCATGCTCGCGCGAAAAGCGGCAGGCCATGATAAACGTATTCGCGTCATTGACGCACCCGATTTGCCGGCGGGTTGGTTTGGCAAGCAGTGGGCGTGTCACGCCGGTGCACAAATGGCGAGTGGTCAGTTGTTGTTGTTCACCGATGCTGACACGCGGCACGCGCCGGACTTGATTGCGCGCATGGTTCGTGCGAGAGCCGAACGCGATGCAAGTTTGATTTCAGTGGCCGGAACGCAAATCATGAACTCGTTTTGGGAGCACGCAATTCAGCCGGCGGTGTTTGCAATTTTAATGGCGCGCTTTGGTGGAACCAAACAATTGGAAGCTGCGAAACGTTCGACCGACGTTATTGCGAATGGGCAGTGCCTCATGTTCGTGCGTGATGCCTATGAGGCGATTGGCGGGCACGAATCGGTGCGCGGTACTGTGGCCGAGGACCTGATGCTTGCGCAACGTACGCATGCGCACGGATTTCGCGTTTCGTTGGTGCTGGGAACTAATCAATTGTCCACACACATGTACGACGGGCTTGGAGCAATTGTGCGCGGTTGGATGAAGAATGTGTATGCGGGAGGCCGGATGGCGATGTGGGGTGGCAAGTTTGGTCGACTGCTGTTTCCGTTCGCGCTCGTAGGCGCGCCGTTGACAATGATTGCTCCGTTTCTGGGGGGTTCGTACGTCGCAGTTACGGGCGCACTTGGTCATTCCGTGTCGGTTACGCTGGCATTGTGGAGTGCGCTTGGCTCGACCGGAATGCTTTGGTTTTTCTCACGCGCGAACACTTTTGCGCGCGAATCCACCTGGCGCGTGTTGCTGGTGCCCCTCGGCATGTTGGTATTTGCGGGGATCTGTGTTGGCGCGGTGATTCGCGGACAAACTGTTGAATGGAAGGGGCGAACGTACCGCGCTGCGTAGGTCTTCCTAGTCGTGATTCGTAAGTTCGAGTGCTCGCCTTATGTACAGTTCGCGCAACTTTATTGAAAGCGGACCAGGCTTGCCGTTGGCGATCGTTTTGTCATCGAGCTGCGTGACTGGCAATACGAACGTTGTCGCGCTGCTCAAAAACAACTCGTCGGCGGCACGCGCTTCCTCGACGGTAAATGGCCGCTGCTCGCAGGCAATGCCCACGGCTTCGGCTATGTCGAGCACCATGTGACGTGTTACGCCGGGGAGAATTGCCCGTGAAAGCGCGCGTGTGACAATCACACCGTTCTTCACCATGTAGGCGTTGCTCGACCCCCCTTCGGTAATGGTGTTGTCTTCGACAAGAAACACTTCAAAGGCGTTTTGTTCGCGCGCGTACTGCTTCGCGAGCACCGGCGCGAGCAATGCGATGGCCTTGATGTCGCGACGCGCCCAGCGCAAATCGGCGGTCGTCACGACCCGCACGCCGCCAACATGCGGATCATTCAGAATTGTCTTGGTACGCGCAAACGCAAACGCCGTGGGCCGGGCGTTCCCAGGAAACGGAAAGTCGCGCTCTGCAACCCCGCGCGTTACCTGCAGGTAAACCATGCCCTCGGTAACGCCAGTTTTCCGAAGTAGTGCCTTCATCATGATTATCCATTCGGCAGATGAGTGCGGATTCGTCAGTCCAATGAGTCCGCACGAACGCTCAAGGCGCGCGAGGTGATAATCACCATCAAGCAACCGGCCTTGCAGCACCGTCGCGACGTCGTACACACCGTCACCGAACAGCATTCCGCGATCAAAAATTGAAACTCGCGCATCTTCTTCTTTCAGAAATTCGCCGTTTAGCCATGCAATGCGTTCGCTCACTGCGCCGTCTCCGATAAAGTCCAGCCGGTTGAAGTCCTGGTGCTTGGATTGTTGTGAAAATAGCTGGAGGTCAGCGTACTGCGCGCGGCAATCCGCACTTAGGTTGCGCTCGGACGCTTCGACACAGAATGCTTTGGTGATGGCACTGACGTAGCAACCAGCGAGAATCAGCGCGTGCTCACTATACGCGCCGCCACGACACTGCTCGCCCAAGCCGACGGGCTCGATGCGCTTGCCAACATCGCTCGCTGCCTGGGCTTCGACACGCCCCTGCTTCGCATTACGGCCGAGGCCGGAGACAAACTGGGCATCGCTGAAAGCGTTGTGGCCGCTCACTTGGGAAAAGGTGTCGGTATTCTGCGCATCGTTACGGCCGAACTTGCAAGCGACAGTCCGCACGACCCCCGCGAACTGACGCGCCGCATCTGCCACGCGCTCGCACGGAACGCCCCAACGCGCTTATGGTGCGTTGCAACACTCGACGCCAAGGCGCAGTTTCTGTGCCTTGCGTGCGTGACGCCACATCAGGCGGGTCCGCGAGTGGCGGCGTTGCGAGTGGACCGACGCCACATTGTCGATTCTGACGCGGACACATTGCGAGCGATGGCCGGTGCGCCGCGCGACTTTGATCGTATTTGCCACGCGCGCTGGACAGACATCCTCAAGCGCGACGCACTGTCGGCCCGGTTCTATCGCACACTTGAGCGTCTCGTTCACACGTTGTCGCGAACCAGTAAGGGTGTTGCATCGCGAGAAGAGCGCGACGAACTCGCACTACTCTGCGCCTCGCGCCTTTTGTTTCTCGCGTTTCTCGAAGCAAAGGGTTGGCTGGCTGGCGATCGCGGATTTCTTCTCACGAATTGCTCAAACTATCTCGAAACGGGAGGACGACTACACGAGCGACTCCTGCGCCCGCTGTTCTTCGGCACGCTCAACACACCAATTTCCAAACGCGCGAAAGTCGCGCGCGCATTCGGTGCGATTCCCTTTCTGAACGGCGGGCTTTTTTCACCGACACGCCTCGAGCAACGCCGACGCACAGTCACATTCAACGATGACGCGCTCACGGCGCTTATTGGCGAGTTGCTCGATCGCTTTCGCTTTACGGCTCGTGAAGACTCATCGACGTGGTCGGAAGCCGCGGTCGATCCCGAGATGCTCGGACGCGCCTTTGAATGCCTGATGGCAAGCGATGAACGACGGAAATCCGGTTCGTTTTACACGCCGCCGTCGTTGGTTGAGCAAACAGTGCACGACGCGCTGCACGCGGCCTTGCCATCGCTTCCACCGCAAGCATTGGCCTATCCCGACCCGCATGTTCAGCTCGAGCTCGCGCCGGAACTCAAGACTCAAATTCACGAACTGCACATTGTCGATCCGGCCTGCGGTTCGGGCGCATTCCTCGTACACATGCTCGAACGCCTCGCCGAGCTCAAGGCGCGTGCCGGTGACACGCGACCAATACACATTTTGCGCCGCGAAATTCTGACGCGCTCAATTTTCGGGGTCGATCGCAATCCGCTCGCAGTCTGGCTGTGCGAACTTCGCCTCTGGCTATCAGTCGTTATTGAGTGCCCCGAAACGCAACCGTCACGAATTCCGCCACTGCCGAATCTCGATCATCATATTCGCATTGGCGACACGTTGTCCGGCGGCAACCTGCGATACGCATCAAATTCCGCACGCGCACTTACGAACTTGCGCACACGCTACACCCGCGCCACGGGCAGTCGGAAACGCACGCTGGCCCTCGCGCTCGATCACGAAGAGCGCGAGCGCTCCATCGCCGAATGCGCACGCATGATCAGCGCCACCAACAACACGCGACTCGAATTACTCCAAACAGTTCGCCGTCGGGATCTCTTTGGTGAGCGCACACCACCTACGCGCGCCGAACGCAACAGTCTCACCACCGTACGCACACGCCTTCGCGAGCAACAACAAGCGCAGCGCAAGCTCACGTTGGGAGGCGCACTTCCATTTCGTTTCGCCGCACACTTCGCCGACGTCGCCGCGAAAGGATTCGACATTGTCATTGGCAACCCACCCTGGGTTCGACCGCACAATCTTCCATTCGCTGAGCGCACGCGACTCCGCGCCGAGTATCGGACGCTGCGCGATGCCGCTTGGCGGGTCGGCGCAACGCGTGCCGGAGCCGGCGCCGGATTTGCCGCGCAAGCCGATCTCGCCGTCGCGTTCGTTGAACGCGGCGCTGAATTGCTGAAACCGAATGGTGTGTTGGCCTTGTTGCTTCCCGCCAAACTCTGGCGCGCACTCGCGGGCGGCGGCGTACGTCGATACATCGCAGAAAACCTGCACGTGCACACGGTGCGCGACTGGAGCGACGCAGCGGCGCTGTTTGACGCCGCGGTGTACCCATCACTGTTGATTGCCACTCGGAATTCAAACAAGGTGAGTGCAATCAATGAGATCTCTCAAACTGCAATGCCAAACTCCGCGCTCGCATCATTCGCGCCAACACACATTCACGTCGC
>JBDUAX010000133.1:0-9883 GCA_040004455.1 Gemmatimonadaceae bacterium | reverse complement strand
GATCGCGGACCCTATTCATGCCGAATCGCATCGATCGGGCTGAGGCCGGCTGCTCGTCGCGCCGGATACGTCCCAAATGCCAATCCAATTGTCACAGCGGCAGCCACGGCCAGCATTACGGTGCTCGGTGACAGTACGAACGAAACGCCATCGGCCTTCGTCCACATTCGAATTCCGACTACAGTTCCGGCGGTCATTATCGCACCAAGCGCAATGCCGAGCATGCTGCCCACACACGATACGGCGACGGTTTCAGTAAGAAATTGCAACTGTATGTCGCGCCCGCGCGCGCCGATCGCCTTGCGCACGCCGATTTCGCGCGTGCGCTCGGTGACGTTCGCCAGCATGATGTTCATGATCCCAATTCCGCCAACAAGCAGCGAAATTCCCGCCAGTGCGCCCAGAAACAACTTCATGATGCTGAAGGCCTGCGCCGTTTGATCGAGCTGCTGCTCGCGCGTATTGATTTCGACACTCTGCTGCCAATCGCGATAGCGTGTCGCAAGCCAATCCTGAATTCCCTGACGCACGGCATCGATGTCTTCAACGGCGCGCGCTTTGATAATCATTTGTGGCGTGCGGAGCGAAACACCAGATCCAAAAACATTGGAAGCCGCGGCGTACGGAACCCCCGCACTATAGCCTCGTTCCCCTTTTACAAACGCAAATACTCCAATTACTTGTCGAGGCAGGCCGCGTACGCGCACAGTTTCGTCGACGATCGACTCGGCGCCGCGACCGTCTGCGAGTTCACTCGCAAGTTTGTAGGACAACACGATAACAGGGGCGTTATGCGTTGCTTCCGATTGCGTGAAGAGTCGCCCTGCGGCGAGTTTGACCCTTCCATCATCGGACGCATCAAACGTGGTTGCCGCCACTGAGACACTTCGATGCTTCCCAGTGCGCTGCGAGACGATGCGCGCATTGCCGCCAATCTGCATGAAACCTCCGCGCGACAACGGCAGCGATTCATTGAGATCTGCCAACTCATGGGGGGTGAACACCGGATAGTTGTGATTGGGCACCCAATCGCCCTCTACCAATCGCTGTGTTTGTGCATGCACAACGAGATTCTGCAAATCGGTCGTGCGCTCCAACTCACCGCGCACAAACGCCTGCATGACATCGCCGAGCGAAATCACCGAAACAAGTGCGGCAACGCCAATGATGACACCCAGCATGGAAAGAACGGTTCGCAATGGGTTTTCGCGCAGCGAGCCCAACCCGACGGCTGTTGCAGCAATGGTCGCACGAGTACTCACGCGATGTCGCGACCAATGAGTGCGTAGAACTTGTCGCGATATGTCGCGGAGATGGGAATGTACTTGTCGCGAATGAGAATACGATCACGTTCAACCGTCTCGATTTTAGCGATAGCCACCATGTATGATTTGTGTACTCGGCAGACCTGGGCGCCGGGAATGCGCTGTTCCAACTCCGCAAAGGTTTCCAGCGTGTTGATGCGCTTTGTGAGCGTGTGGACGAGACGATAGTCGCCGTCTCCTTCGATATAGAGCAGGTCACTGACACGAATGCGTTCGAGGCGCGTCTCAGTTTTCAGGAAGAACCAATTGCGTTCGTTACTTGATGTGGTTGAACTCGCAGCCGATTGCGCGCGTTCAACCGATTGAACGAAACGCGAAAATGTGAACGGCTTGAGGAGGTAGTCTGCAACCTTGAGTTCGAAACCTCTCAGCGCATGTTCGCTGTGCGCAGTGGTAAGGATAACCTGCGCCTTCACCGCGTTGGTTTCGAGCAATTCGATGCCCGACATGCCGCCAAGGTTGATGTCGAGGAAGATCAGATCGACCGCGTCGGTGAGCAAGTATGATAGCGCGTCGGGGGCGTTGTCGAACGACGCGACGAGCTTGAGCAACGGCAACTGCTGCACGTAGCCCTTGAGACGTTCGAGCGCGAGTGGCTCGTCTTCAACTATCAGGCAGCGCACGATCGGTCAATTTGATGGTGAGGCTGACAGAGTACCGATCACCCACGTCGGTAATGCGAAGTTCATGCAGGTTGTGATAGAGCAGTGAGAGGCGGCGACGCAACAAATCGAGACCAAGTCCGCCCCTTTGCGTGGCGTCTTTTCGCGTAGGGTCGTACTGATTGCTGCACCTGAAATTCAAATTGTTGCCAGCTGTCGTGGCGGTGATGACAATTGAATTGTCATCGCGTTGGCCCGCTGCGTGTTTGAACGCGTTCTCCACGAACGGAATCAACAGCATTGGCGTGATGAACAGGCGGTGCGGTGCACCCACGACCTTGAATAAAACCACATCCGGATTTGTAAAACGAATACGCTGCAACTCAACGTATTTCCTCACGTATTCCAACTCGGCTTCGAGTGGCACAAGGGCGGCGTGAGCGTCATACAACACAAATCGAAGAATTTCAGACAGCTTGTTGAGGTACTTCGAAGCCGCTTGCGCATCCCGCAGAATCAGTGTGTCAACGTTGTTCAGCGTATTGAACAAAAAATGCGGGTCGAGCTTGGCGCGAATGAGTGCCTCCTCGACTTCGACCGTCTTGCGAGTCAGCTCCTGCTTGACTGCAATGTCATCGTACCAGCTGATAAAGCCGCGCATGACCGTTGCGATGATCATGTGAATCAGTGCGAGCAGGGCGAGCACCGCCGTCAATCCGGCCGCACTCTGCAACGAAGAAAACACGTTCCCCTGGAACGTTGAAAAATGCGAAATTACGGCGACGAGCGCGACGATGGCGACGCACGCAAAACTCGCGACAAGCGCGCCGGCCAGAACCATTATTCCAAATGCTGCGAAGCGCTTCTTTGCGAGCAATAGCGGCACTAACAAGGCATACTGCAAATAGAACGCGAGGACGCTGGGCACTGTGAGCATGAAGCCGGGCCAGGACAGCAGTGGCTTCAAGACGTTCACAGGCCCCGCAGTTCGCATGCCGACGCGCAAGATGAGCATGAGGAGCAGCAGATACATCAGCCAATAGCCGATGTGCAGAAGTATCACTACGCGAAGGGGCATCCTGCCTGATTGCTGTTCGCCTTCGCTGTTGTTCATGGCTCAGACGATACCGTCCGAGGAGCTTTAAGTACAACAAGAATCGGTCAATCGGGCTCAATGATCGACAAGTCACCGATTTCTGCCGACTTCGTACGTATGCCGCGCAGCAGGTCGAGGACACCTTTGCATTTCTGCGCACCAACGAGAAGTCAGTTGAAGGCTGACGCTGCCCATTCAACGTGATGGCCCGCCAGCCGGCAACGGGTGCGGCCGTTCACTCGTATAAGCAGAGTGCCTTCGGGCCGGTATATCCCGCCTTTCAAGCAGTGGGCCGAAGTCGTCGCATCACGTATATTTTGCAGGCAGGCCCCTCGCGTCTCTGTTGAGCGAGCCCCCGGCGTCAAGGCAGTTCCCACCTGAGTTCCCCCCAACACAACTACCGGAGACAGCATGGCCGGACTCGACCCGAAGAACGGGCTGTTAATCGCGCTGGTCGCATTCGCGTTGTTCTATCTGACGGTGGTGTGGGGCGCAGTGGCGAAAGCCTTGAGCGAAGGAGAAACTCTCAAGAATTTGTTCGCCGGACCAAGAAGTGCGATGCTGTATTTTACCGGCGCCTTCACAAATTTCTGGGACACGATCGGCGTCGGATCGTTTGCAACAACGACGGCAATTTATCGGAAATGGAAACTTGTTCCTGACGAAAGAATTCCGGGAACGCTCAATATCGGACACACGCTACCAACTGTTGTGCAGGCGTTTCTGTTCACAAAGTTGGTGCCGGTCGATCCAATGACGCTGGCGTTGATGATTGGCGCTGCAGCCGCTGGATCGTTTGTCGGCTCTGGAATTGTTGCAGATCTGCCGCGTCGCAAAGTGCAGATGGGCATGGGCTTCGCACTGCTCGGCGCAGCGGTTCTCATGGGGCTGTCCGCAGCACATCTGCTTCCCGGCGGCGGCGATTTGCTGAAGCTCGAAGGGACGAAACTCATTTTGGGAATGGCCGGCAATTTTGTGCTCGGCTCGCTGATGACAATCGGCATCGGCTTGTACGCGCCATGCATGGTGTTGATCTACTTGTTGGGAATGACTCCAACCGCCGCGTTCCCGATCATGATGGGATCGTGTGCGTTCCTCATGCCCGTTGCGAGTGCGCGATTCGTAAAAAAGGCAAGCTTCGATTTGCGAGCGACATTGGCTCTCGCGATTGGCGGCGTGCCGCTGGTGTTCATCGCCGCGCCCATCGTTGCCAATCCCAAGTGGGTTGACGGGCTGAAGTTCGTCGTTGTACTGGTGATTCTGTACACCTCCTACGGCATGCTTCGCTCGGCATTTGCAGATCGTGGACCAGCGAAAGATCCGTTAGCCGGTGGAAAACTCAGCGTGGCTGAGTAATCGGTTGTAGTTCAGCGGGAATTGCAAAACGCCGGCTCTTTTCTGAGTCGGCGTTTTGTTTTGTCACCGCTTCAACGAATGACCAAGCGCACTCTGCGCCGCGTGAAACCCACACATGCCGTGCACGCCAATTCCGGGCGGAGTTGAGGACGAGCAGAGATACACGCCCTCCATCGCAGTCGCATACGGATCGAGTGACGCAACTGGGCGCGCATAAATTTGCATGAGATCTCCGGAGCCTCCAGCAATGTCTCCACCAATAATATTGGCGTTACCTAGTTCGAGATCGGCCGGAGCGAGCGTGCTACGCCCGATAATGCAATCGCGAAACCCAGGAGCGAATCGCTCAATCTGATTTTCCATTCGCTCCCGCATGTCAAACGTCGAGCCGCGCGGAACGTGACAATACGCCCACAATGTGTGCTGGCTCTTGGGCGCTCGCGAATCGTCGATGAGACTCGGCTGCACCACAATCACGTAAGGTTTCTCAGCATGTTTGCCGTCAACAATCTCGCGTTCTGACAACGCGATTTCCTCAAGAGAACCACCAATGTGAACGGTGCCCGCACGAACGCATTCAGCGGCGCGCCAGGGAACGGGGGAATTGAGCGCCCAATCCATTTTGAAAACGCCGGGTCCGTAGCGATAACCCTTGAGGCGCGACGCGTAGAATGCAGGGAGATCCTTGCCCGCAATTTTCAATAGCTGCGATGGCGTAACGTCGCAGAGAACTGCACGTGAATCAGGAAGTTCGCGAAGTGAATTTATTGGCGTATTTGTGATGATTTCTCCGCCAAGAGTTTTCAAGTATGCTGATAACGCATTGACGACACTTTGCGTGCCGCCGCGCGCGACGGGCCAACCGTATTTGTGTGCGCCAATAATGAGCGCTAGCGCGTAACCGGTAGTCGCCGGTTGATCGAGCGCGAGCAGACTGTGAGCTGCAGCGCCTGCAAACAGCGCGCGCGCCTGTTCGCTCTTGAAGTGTCGATTAGCGAACTGTTGAGAGGGTTGCACCGCATGAAAACCAAAGCGTGCCATCAACAGTGGAGACTTGAGTCCAATTGGGCCGAGTAGCGCGTTGAACAATTCGTCGGCGTTGTTCACAAATGGTGTGAAGAGATCGCTCCACGATTTGGCGTCGTGCTTGCTGAATACGTCAACGGTTGCGGCAATAGACTGTTCAAGAACGACTGCCGTGCCGTCGTCGAGCGGATGCGCGAGAGGCGCGCGCGGATGAAGCAGTTCCATCCCAAATTTGTCGAGAGGAATCGATCGAAAAAACGGTGACCCCAGCGCCAGGGAGAGCACCGCCGCGCCCCAATCGTGCGTGAAGCCAGGCAACGTAAGAGGAAATGATCGTGCGCTGCCACCGATTGTCGATTGTGCTTCGTACACGCGCACGCTGCGACCTGCGCGCGCTAACGTGATGGCGGCGGCGAGCCCGTTGAGGCCTGAGCCGATTACGATTGCATCAAGTGAGGCGGTGCGCAAAATGGGCAAGACTATCTGCCGTTTGGATTCTGTTGCACCCAGTGAAAGCCCGTTTTCTTCTGCAGGAATTCCTGGGTCGGACGAAGCCTCAGTTCCCAATGCGTTTTGTGACCATCCCAATCGCCATCGAGAATGAGGTTGTTTGCAGTAGGTTGCCGGTATGTGAAAACGAAGTCTTTAACGACCGTGTCACCAGGTGTTTTGCGCGCCGGCTGTGTCGAGAATGTCAACTTTTTGGCGAGCGTATCGAACGTGGTCTTGAAGCCGGTGAATCGCTCATTCATTCGTTGCATCTGCGTGAAGGTCGCTTGCTGAAAAACGATGTGTTTGAAGCGCGTCGTATCTGTGAGTAATGGTAATTGCTCTACTCCATCAACAACGCTCTGTTGAACAGCCCAAATACCATAAAACGGCGGTCGTGGCGCACCTCCACCGTACACATTCCACGATTTCGCGCTGCCAATGAGTGCAGAAATGGCAGCAAGCACACCGAAAGTTACTTGTGCGGCTGTCCAACGCTGGTGCGACTGTGGCGTCTTGCCCATTTGAGGTTCGCGCACCGGTTCCGCGGCCTTTTGCAGATAGAACCACGAATAAAGCGTGCGAAGGTTTGGCGCGAGCAGAACGAGCGAGAACAAAATCAGGTGAAAGGAAAACAGTTTCACCGGCACATCGTACGTCATGTTCAACGCGAAGATGCCGATTGCATCCATCAATGTGACCAGGAGTCCAAACAGCATCGTGCGCGGCCAGAACAATAGGGCGCCCGCAAACACTTCGGCGAAACCAATAAAAATTTCGTAAGGTGCTGATGAACCGATGAAGAACCAGAGCACGCTCATCGGCGTGAAGTCGCCCCAGGGCTCAATCAACTTCGTGAGCGCGACCGTTGGCATTTGCAGCGGGACGACTTTTGCGAAACCGTACGAAAACATTGTTGTCGCAAGCGCCCATCGCATGAAGAATCGAAACCATTTGTAGAGCGTTGCGTGATTGGTTACACCTTTGCTACGAAACGTCCACACAATTGTTGACGTTGTAGCTACAATGAGCGTCATCAAAGCCAGCGTCCAATCGAACAACTTGTCGCCGCTGCCACTCGGCCCCGTCTGAATTGGTTGAGCCAAATGCAACACGTGCGCACCAAACCACACCACAGGCACTTGCAGAACTGCAAACGAACCCAGATCGGGGATGTCAATTCCCGGAATCGGCAGCATTCCGGGCAGCATTTGCGTGGTCAGTATGTACAAACCGAAATACACAAAGCAGAATCGAAATGCGATGAGCGTTGTGCGGGACCACACGACGGGCGTCGCGGATTCCGAGACGTGAACATCCGCATTCCGCTCCGAATACGTGACGGTTACGGGGGCGTTTCCTGCATACGGCTCGGCGCTCGTGTTGGTGAAGTCGGTCATGCGGGTAACGTACGAACCGAACGCAGATTTACCAGATGGGGATCACGTCTTCATACGCTTCACCCCGACCGCAGCGCAGCAAGCGGGTTCGCTCGCGAAGCCCGGCGCGCTGGCAAGTAACTCGCGAGCAACGCGACCGACGCGAACACCACAGACATTCCAACAAACGTCACGCCATCGAGCGGGCTCACGCCGTACAGATATGCGGACAGCATCCGGGAAGTGCCCACCGCTATGACGATGCCAATCACTACGCCGAGCGTGACGAGCTGCATCCCTTCGCGCACGACCATGCGCTGCACGTCGCGCCCCTGCGCACCCAACGCCATGCGGATGCCGATTTCACGAGTGCGGCGACCCGCAGAATACGAAATCATTCCGTAAAGGCCGACCGTTGCCAACAACAAACCGACGATACCCAGCGAGCCCGCCACGATAGCGGCGACGCGTTGCGGAAGCAGCGTGAAACTGGTGGCGCGAGCCAAGGTGATAACTGCAGGACGCGGCACTGCCGTATCGAGTTCGTGCACTGCGTGCTGGATGGCTCGGCTCAAGGATTGCGCATCGCCATTAGTATGCGCCAGCAAATTCATGTCGGAACGCCATTTCTGCGCGACTGAAAAATAGACGAACGCCGTAGTTGTTTCGGTTAGCGATTTGTATTTGGCATCGCGCGCAACACCGATTACGGTGAACAGTTCGTCATTGCCCAACCGCAGCATGTGTCCCAGCGGCGATTCATTTGGCCATGCGCGCCTCGCCATGGTTTCATTGATGACGACCACTTTCGCCGAACGCTCATCATCGGTGCGACGAATGGCACGTCCCTGCTGCAGTGGAATGCGAACCGTTTCGAAATAGCCGTAATCGGCCGACACATACTGGGCAACGATGCGTTCGGGTTTGCCATTACTGTTGGCTGCTGTTTTGCCGCCGAGAGCTTCGAAGCCGACATTTGAGCTCGCGTCGGTGAGCGGGAGCGTTGCGACGAACGAAACTGCGTCAACGCCCGGAATTGCTGCGACTCGTTCGCGCAGCGCGTCATAGAATGCGCGTGCCTTTGCATCATCATAACCCCACGCTTCGGGCGCGAATGGCGCCGTCACGACGCCGCGAGCATCGAAACCCGGATCGACGCGTTGTCCGCGGTCAAAGGCGCGAAACAGCAGCCCGGCACTGACAAGCAACACCAACGACAGCGAGAGTTGACCAACAATTAAAGCGCTGCTCACTACACCGCGACGTCGGCCACTTCCCGGTGCGTCATCGCGCAAGCGCGAAGTCACGTCCTCGCGCGCTGCGCGCAGTGCAGGCGCAATTCCAAAAACAATGCCGGTAAAAAGCGAAGCCAACAATGCTACAGTCAACACGCGCAGATCGGGACTGATTTCCAGCGTCATCGGCACGCTGGCCGGCAGCGGCATCTGTTCAATGGCACGAGTCGACAAATATGCGACTATCATGCCTCCCAATGCCCCAAAGAAGAACAACACGACACTTTCTGTCAGCAGTTGACGAATGATACGGGAACGTTGAGCGCCAAGCGCGATACGAAGCGCCATCTCGTGCCTGCGAGCGATTGCGCGTGCCGAGAGCATCGCGGCGACGTTAACGCACGCGATGATAAGAACCAGTGCAGCTGCAGCAAGTAAGACACCGAGAAAGGCCGCGATGGCTTTCTGTGCGTCATCCGGAAGCCCAGTCAAACTGACCAGACGAATGTCGGTATAGCGTTGTGTCCACTCCGGTTCCTTGTTGTCGCGCATGAACGATTTCGTCAATTCGACAAGATCATTCTTTACTGCGATGCGGCTTGTCGATTGCCGCATGCGTCCGAATGTCCACAACCATGTCGCGTTGCCGTCATCCAAACTGCGATTGGGGCGCACCCATGGCTGCATGGCCAACGGAACCCACGCCGACGCTACAATCGGGGTGAACACACCGTGAAACGCATCTGGTGCAACGCCAATCAGTGTGAAGGGATGTCCGTTCACTCCAATGGTCTTACCAATTACGCTGCTGTCGCCGCTCAAATGCGTCTTCCAGAACGCATGCGATACCACAACGACCGGATGCGCGAGCACTGCACGATCTTCGTCAGGCAGAAAGAACCGTCCGAGTTCGGGACGCACGCCAAGTGTTGAGAAGAAGTTACCGCTGACAATATTTCCGTACGCGGCAACTCCAAAGGTCGCGTCATTTGCAGAGGCAGTGCCTTCACGACGAACCGAGAGCGTTAAGTTGACTTTGCTCCACGCGGCATACGAAGAAAACGTGTGATTGTTGTCGCGGAAATACTCATAGAACACGTTTGACGCTTGCGTGCCTTCATTTCCGGCGCGCGTAATGCGATCGACCTGCACGAGCTCATTCGCATCACTGGCGCCCGGCAGCGGTCGAAACAGGAATGCATTGGCCGCACTCATTATTGTTGTTACGGCGCCTGTTCCCAGCGAAATCACGAGCACAATCACCAGTGAAAACGCAGGACTGCGACGAAGCATTCGCAGGGCATATCGAATGTCGGCAATAAACGCGCTGATTGAAGTTTCCCAGAGTGAGGCGCGCACCGACTCCTTGACGGCT